>JAJXTQ010000004.1 GCA_021783685.1 Pseudomonadota bacterium
ATCCGGGCTATGTCGATGCCTTGGCACGGCTGGCTGGTGGTGCTCACCCTGCTCGTGGGCATGGCCAACATGGTGGACCTGCCGATGGAGCCCCACGAGACCTTCGTGGTGCGCACCGTCGAGGAGATGCACGACCGCGGTGATTTCGTGGTGCCGTATCTGAACGATCGCCCGCGGCTGAACAAACCGCCCCTCAATTACTGGCTCACGGCCGCGGTGGCCGACATCGCTGGGGATCTGAACCGCGTGGCACCCTGGGAAGGGCGATTCGTCTCCGTGCTGGCGGGCGGGGGGCTGGTCGCCCTCTCCGGCGCGCTGGGAACGGCGTTGGCGAGCCCGGCGATCGGCCTGATGGCCGCAGCCATTGCCGCCTCTTCCTACGGCACGTTCTACTACACGCACAGTGCCCGCCCCGAAATGCTCTATGCGTTCTGGTGCGCCTTGGGCCTGCTCGGTTTCGTGCGGGCCTGGCAGGCCACGGACGCCAAGCACCGCGGGCGCTGGGTGCTGGGCATGTGGACCGCCTATGCGCTGGCCTGTCTGACCAAGGGGCCGCAGCTGCCGGTCATGCTGGTGCTGGCCTGCGTCGCCTTTGTCTGCCTGCATGCGCCGCTGCGTTCCCAGACGCTGGCCCTGTTGCGACCGCTGTCGGGGCTCCTGATTATCGTGGCGCTGAATGTGCCGTGGTGGTACGCGGTCGGGGAGCGCGTCGGGCAAGCCACTCTGGAAAATTCACAGCTGGGTGGGGCGCTGCTGCGGCCGGGACTGCTCGATGGCGACCCTTATTACTTCTATCGCACCTGGCAGCTCGTATTGCCGTGGGTGGCGCTCCTGCCGGCGCTGATCGCCTTGCGACGCATCGATCCCGTCCGGCGTCCGGCACTGGTCTGGCTGGGCCTGGTGGTGGCCGTGCCGGCCGTGATGCTGAGCTTCGGTCCCCAGGAGCGTTGGTATTACATGCTGCCGGTGCTGCCCGCGTTGGCTGTCGTGCTGTCGATCGCGGCGGAGCGATTCTGGACCGGCGAACGCCTGAGGCGCTGGATGCCGGTCTGGCTGCTCGGGCATGGCCTCTTGACGCTGGTCGGCGTGACCGCGGTCGGACTGCTCTATCGCTCCCGCCTCGATCTGCCGGCTGGTGGCCTATTGCTCATCGTCGGCCTGACCGCATGGGCCTGGCACCGCCATCGGCGGCGTGGCGGCCTGTCGCTGCCGGGCGCCATGCTCATCACGGCCAACCTCTTCATGATCACCACCGCCAGCCTGGCGTTCAGTCCGCGGCTGTGGGGTACCGATCGCTATGCCGAGCGCGAGGCCGCCGGCCGGCTCGCGCGGCTCGTGGCTCAGGATGAGCCGCTCGTGTCCTGGCGCACCGACCTGACCAATCTCATCTACTACCTCGACCGTCCCATCCCGCGGGCCGAGCGGGTGAGCGATCTGCAGCGGTTCGAGACCCGGTGGGTGCTGGCGCCGAACCGCACCGTGACGACCTTGATGGCGGCGGTGCCGGTGGCCGGACATTGCGCGCTCGATGCCGGAGACGAATTTCTTTGGCTCGTCCGCATCGGATCGCCCGCGGATGCGCCCGTGGCCGCAGCGCTCAGGAGCCCAGACTGCGACCCCCGTCCACTGCCAGCACCTGGCCGGTGACGTAGGGCGCGTCGAACAGCAGGAAGGCGACGGTGCGCGCGATGTCCTCGGGCGTCCCGGGTCGTTTCAGCGCCACCCGCTCCACGATGCGCTCGCGGGCCTGCGTGGACATCGGCCGCTCCGGCCAGAGGATGGCGCCGGGGGCGACCGCGTTGACCCGCACGTCCGGCGCCAGTTCGCGCGCCAGCGCGCGGGTCATCATCGCCAGGCCCGCCTTGGCCGCGGAATAGACCGGATGATCCTTGAGCGGTCGTTCGGCGTGGATGTCCACGACATTCACCACGGCGCCGCGGCTGGCGCGCAGGGCCGGCGCCAGGGCCTGGGTGAGGAAATAGGGCGCGCGCAGGTTGGTGCCCATGAGATCGTCCCATTGCGCGGCCGTCGTGGCGCCGACAGGCGTCGGGTAGAAGGTGGACGCATTGTGCACGAGACCGTCCAGCCTTCCCCAGCGGCGCCGGGCGGCCTCGGCCAGCGCCTCGAGCTGGGCCGGCTCGCGCAGGTCCGCCCCGTGACAATCGGCGCTGTCCGCGCGTTGCGCGTCGAGTTCATCCGCCAGCGTGCGGGCGGCCTCGGCGGCGTGGTGGTGGTGGACCAGCACGCGCGCCCCCCGGCCGTGCAGTTCGCGGGCGATGGCGGCGCCGATGCGCCGTGCGGCGCCGGTGACGAGCACGCAGGGGGGAGGGTCGTGGGCCATGGCGGCGCCTCGTCGTTTGGAACACAATCCGCCCATGGTAACCGTATCTTCTCCTTCGGATCTTCCTCTTCCGTCCGCGGCTGCACGGGTCCATAGCGATCGGCTCTGCGCGCACATCGCTGCAGAGATCATGCAAGCCGGCGGCAGCATCGGCTTCGATCGCTACATGGAACTCGCGCTCTACGCGCCGGGGCTCGGCTATTACAGCGCCGGCGCCGCCAAATTCGGGCCGGAGGGCGATTTCGTCACCGCGCCCGAGCTCACACCGCTGTTCGGTCGTACGCTCGCTGGGCCGTGTGCGCAGTGGCTGGCGCAACTGGGGGCCGATGCCTGGATGCTCGAGTTGGGGGCGGGCAGTGGGGTGCTGGCCGCCGATGTCCTTGCGGCGCTGGCCCAACGTGGCCAGCTGCCGGCCACCTACGCGATCCTCGAGCGAATGGCCGAGCTGCGCGAGCGCCAGCGCCAACTTCTGCATCGCCGCGTTCCGGAGTTGCTCGACCGGGTGCGCTGGCTCGACGCGCTTCGTGACGTGCCGATCGACGGCGTGCTGCTGGCCAACGAGGTGCTGGATGCGCTGCCCGTGGTGCGGGCGCGCAGGACCGATGCGGGCTGGCGGGAACTGCGCGTCAGCGGGGATGCGGCGCAGGGCTTTGCCGATACGCTCGCACCGGCCTCACCCGAGCTCACCGGCCAACTCGAGGCCATCGAGGCGGTGCTGGGGCAGACACTGCCGCCCGGCTACACCACGGAAATCCAGCCCTGGCTGCCGGCCTGGATGGCCTCGCTGGGCGCGAGTTTCTCGCGGGGGGCGATGCTGTGGATCGACTACGGCCTGCCGCGCCATCAGTACTATCACCCTGAACGGGCGACCGGCACCTTGCGCTGCCACTATCGCCACCGCGCCCTCGATGATCCCTATCGGTGGCCGGGCTTGCAGGACATCACCGCCTGGGTCGATTTCACGGCGCTCGCCGAGGCCGCGCAGGCCGCCGGCTGGACGGTGGCGGGCTATACCACGCAGGCCGCGTTCCTGATCGGCGCAGGCATCGAGTCGGAACTGGCGCGGCTCGATCCGGTGGCGGACTACAACGTCCTGCAGCGCACCAAGCGCCTGCTCATGCCGGGGGAGATGGGCGAGGCGTTCAAGGTGATGGCGCTCGGCAAGGGCGGCCTCGAGGTCCCGACCGCATGCGATCTATTCGATCAGCGCGGCCGGCTCTGGCCGATGGGGTGACGCTCGGATGACACCCTGTCCGCGCCGTCTGGGGAGGGGTGCGGCACACCAGCGGCCTCAGGGGTGCCCGTCCATCCGTTGCCAGAACTCGCCCGGCCCATCTTCCCCGAGGATTTCCTGTCTGTAGTTGGCGTGACAGCCGGTGCACTGCGCCAAGGTGCGGCTCAGGCTCGTCAGGACCCCATCGGCGTCCTTGCGGCGCGCGGCGGCGGCGATTTCATCCGCGGTCCTGTGAAAGGCGATCGCGCGCTCGGCAAATCCCGGTGCGCCGGCGCGCATGCGCTGACACTGGCCTTCCATCTCGCGGGAATAGCCCATGGCGGATGCGGCTGTCTCGATGGCGGGGAAGTCCTTTCTGGCAAGGCCCGCGACGATCGCCTGGACGGCCTCGAGGTGCGCGCGCATGTTCTGCTTCTGGTGGTTGGCCATCGGCAGGCTGAGCGGCAGCGGGGTGCGGGTATCGTGGTGATGCTGGGCCATCGGGCCATGATGCGACGCATCGGGCGCGGCGGCCCCCGCGGCGAGGCTCATGCCCAGTATCAGCGCGCCGGTCAGCCCGGTCTTGACGGTCATTGGATTCTCCATGGATTCGAGGGAATGCAGCGCCCTCCGAGGCCGGTGCGCGTGCGCTGCGACTGGATCAGCTTGGCACAATGCCGGCGTGCGTGGACTGCGACCGATAGTCGCAGCGCGCCGCCCGCGGTGGTGAGCGGTCGGTGCGACGCCGGCATCAGGCCAAGACCAGGATGAGCAGGCCGAAGCCGATGCGGTACCAGGCAAACAGGGTGAAGTCGTGGTGCTGGATGTAGCGCAACAGGGCGCGCACCGCGACGAAGGCACTGGCGAAGGCCGCCAGGAAACCCACCGCAAACGGCCCCAGATCCCCGATGCTGAGCAGGTCGCCATGTTTGTAGAGGTCGTAGAGGGTTGCGGCAAACATGGTGGGGATGGCGAGGAAGAAGGAGAATTCCGTCGCCGCCTGGCGCGAGAGGCCGAACCAGAGCCCGCCGATGATGGTGGCGCCCGAGCGTGACACGCCGGGAATGAGCGCCACGGTCTGGGCCAGCCCCACCTTGAGCGCGTCGCGGGCGCGCATCTCCTCCACACGGTGGACGCGCACGACGTGCGTGCGCCGTTCGGTCCAGAGGATGAACACGCCACCCAGGATCCAGGCGGCCGCCACGATGGGCGTCTGGAACAGGACCGACTTGATCGGCCCAATGAACAGCGCGCCCAGCACCGCGGCCGGCAGAAAGGCGATCAGGACGTTGGTCGCAAAGCGTTGCGCCGCAGGATCGTTCGGCAAGCCGCGGATGATCGCGCCGAGCCGCGCGCGATACTCCCAGCATATGGCCAGGATGGCGCCGAGCTGGATCACGACCTCGAACAGCTTGCCCTTCTCATCGTGCACGCCCATGAGTTCGGCGGCGAGGATCAGATGCCCGGTGCTGGAAACCGGGAGGAATTCGGTCAGGCCTTCGATGATGCCCAGGATCAGTGCCGCAAGGTAGGCCGACATGCGAAAGCTCCAGCAAGTGAACGGCGGCCATTATGCGGGTCGGCGCGCGCCCTCGCCATCCCGGGCGGGCGGGGTGTCGTGCGGCGCCGACCTGGGGCGGGTGCAGCCAGGATCAGCCCTCGGCAAGAACCCTTCGCACCGATTGCAGCCGGGCGTGACGCAGGGCCTGCCCCAACGCCGGGCCCGTGAGGCCCGCTTTGCGCAGCGGTTCGCTGATGACCGTCTGGACTGCTGCCAAGGCGGTACCCAGACGGTCCGCGCGGCGTAGGGTCGCATCGGTAAAGTCTTCCCATGCCCGGAGCAAGTCGATGAATTCCATCAGCCGGGCGGGCCGACGCAGCGCGTCGCAACGCTCCAGAAAGGCGAGCCAGGGTTCCGGATCGTTTCCCGCCGGCAGCGACGCCCCCGGTCCCAGCGCCAGAGCGGCCAGATCGGCGAAGCGAGCCGGGACGCGGTGCCGCGCGGCGACTGCGCCGTGGGCGGCCGGCCCTGCGGCGGCGGCATGCCACAGGCCGGCATAGCGCACCGTCGGGCGGGGGTCATCGGCCGCCAGACGGTCGAGAAAGCGCCGCCAGAGCGGCTGCCCCTGCGCGGGCCAAGGCAGTTCGGGCCACAGCACCGCATGCGCCCCGCAGCCCTGCAGGACCTCGAAAAACATCCCGGGCGCCGCCTGTTCCAGGGCTTTCTCCCATTCCCGCCAGATTCGCTCGGGCGGCAGTTCAGCCAGCATCCCCGTGGCGACCATCCGGCGCATCAGCGACAGGGTTTCGGGCGCAACCGCAAAACCCAGCGGCGCCAGGCGGGCGGCGAAACGCGCGACGCGCAGCACGCGCAGCGGGTCTTCCACGAAGGCGGGAGAAACATGCCGCAGCAGGCGCGCCGCCAGATCGCGCTGGCCACCAAAGGGATCGATCAGTGTGCCGTCGGCGGCGCGTGCCATGGCATTGATGGTGAGGTCGCGTCGGCGCAAGTCGTCTTCCAGCGTCACGTCCGGTTCGGCATGAACCATGAAGCCGTGGTGACCCGGGCCGCTTTTGCGTTCGGTGCGGGCGAGGGCGTATTCCTCGCCGGTCGCGGGATGCAGGAACACCGGGAAATCACGCCCGACCTGCCGGAAGCCGTGGGCGCGCATCTGCTCTGGGGTTGCGCCGAGGACCACATGGTCGCGTTCATGTACCGGCAGACCGAGCAGCGCGTCGCGGACGGCGCCACCGACCAGGCAGGTCTGCAGCGGGAGTTCCTGTTTCAGGCGGCTCATGGGCGCTTTGCCCGGCGGTATCGGGTGGTGGTCGACGGCATGCGCAGCCTCGACGGAGTCCTTTTCACGCTGCGAGCATTGCAGGCACGCCCGACACGAGCAGGCCCGATGCTCATCCCGATACCGCGCAGGGTCGCCGGGGAGTCGAACGCGATCGAGCCAGCGCCCAGCCCGCTGCTCATTCAGCCACCGCGCGAGGCGCCCACAGACGCCAGATGCGGCCCTGCCGGGAGTCGCCGACATAGACCGCGCCGTCGGGGCCAATGGCCACCCCGCCGGGCCGGTAGCGGGCGGCGCCGGGATCGCGGATCGGATCGCGACCGGCGAATTCCCCCGCGAATGTGCGGCTGGACCCGGCCGCGCCCTGCCGCGTGAACGGCACGAACGCGATGGCGTAACCGGCCTGAGGCAGGGGCGCACGGTTCCACGATCCATGCAGCGCGACCAGCGCGCCGCCGCGATAGGGCGGCGGCAGGCGCTCATCGTCATCGAAGGCGAGGGCGTTGGGGGCCAGATGTGCCGGGAGCGCGAGCAGGGGCCGCGGGTACGCGCCGCAGCGGCCGACACGACGGCCGTCTCCGCCATATTCCGGGGCCAGGACGCGCTGGTCCAGAGCCGGGTCGAAATAGCAGTATGGCCACCCGAAATCGCTGCCTGGAGCGAGACGCAGCAATTCCTCGGCCGGCTTTTCGGCGTTGGCCTGTGCGTCGAAGTATGCCGGCCAGAGGCCGCCGAGTTGATCGCGGCCGTGCTGGAGGGCGTAGAGCGTCTCATCGGTCTTGCGCCAGGCCAGGGCGAGCGCATTGCGAACGCCGCGTGCCTGCGCCGTCCCGTCGGCGGGATGGCGCTGTCCGGTCCGGGTCGCCTCGTAGCGCCAGATCCCGGCTTGTGCGTCTCGTTCCGGGCAGGGATCCAGGCCGGGCGAACCAGGTCTGCGATCCACCTCTTGGCAGGCGTTCGAGGGCGCGCCCACGTTCACATAGAGTCCTCCCCGGCCGTCGAGCGCGATGGATTTGGCGGCATGCTGACGCTGATCAGGAAATCCGCTGACCACGACCGCAGCCGACCCGACCGGCCATCCGCTTTGGCGGTCCAAGGCATAGCGGAGGACGCGAAGGTTTTCGCCAATGAACAGGGCGGTTCCGGTCAGGGCCAGACCGGTGCCGCCGGTTGCGCCGAAACGAAATCCCGCATCGGCACGGCCATCGCCGTCCCGGTCCTGCAGCGCGATGATCGGTCCACGGCCGTCCACCGCCGGGAAGGGCGGTTCAGCCGTGCGCGCTGGACCGTCGGTGATGAGGTAGACGGTGCCGCCCGGGCCGACCGCCAGATGACGCGCCGCGCCGAGGCCGTGCGCAAAGACCTGTGCGCACCATCCGGCGGGCAGCGACAGCGTATCGGGCGTGGGTGGGCATGTGGCGGCTCGAGCCGGTGGGGTCAGGCTCAGGGCCGCGATGACCAGCGCGGCCCCTGGCCCGGCCCGACGACCGGCGGCCATTCTGGGTCGCTCGAGTCGGCGCTGCACTCTTCGGGAGCCTCTTGCGCGCGGGAAGTGCATGATGACTCCAGTTCCGTCGGGGCCGCTGTCATGTGGCTATACTCTACGCGTCTCAACGCGTCCGGCGGGCGCGTCGCCGTCCAGGCAACAGGGTAGCGCACATGCAAGACACCCGGATCGTCATCGCCTACTGCACCCAGTGTCAATGGCTGTTGCGAGCGGCCTGGCTGGCGCAGGAGTTGCTAATGACTTTCGGGCAGGATGTGAAGGAGGTCGCCCTGCGGCCGGGTTTGGGGGGCATTTTCGAGATTCACCTGAATGACGAACTGCTCTGGTCGCGTGCCCGGGAGGGTCGTTTTCCGGAGGCCCGGGAGATCAAGCAACGGGTCCGGGACCGCATCGATCCGGATCGCGACCTGGGACACATCGACCGCGGGCAGGCGCATTGAACATGCAGCGTGGATTGATCATGGCCGGATTCCTGCTGGTGGGGATCGGCGTTTCCCGGCCATGGTCGACGCGTCTGCGGCTGGGCCGATTGCCGGGCGACTTTTACTGGCGCAGCGATACCGTCGCGGTTTATGTTCCGTTGGCCACGAGCTTGATCGTGAGTCTGGTGCCAGGCCTCGTGCTCTGGTATCCGCGGCGCTGATGGGTGTCCCACGCGGGCAGGTTTGAGTAGACTTCTGGCACGCCAGCCAAAGCTGGGTTTTCCAGAAGGGGGAAGGTTGAAGGGGGAAGCGCAATCCATGAAAAAAAGCAGATCGGTGGGCGTTTTGCTGCTGGGGCTTGGGGTGGGCATGGGGCAGGCCCATGGCGCAGGTTTTCTCTCGGCGGATGTGCTGGAGCGCGCTTACCAGGCGCACCTGGGCTTCGATGGCCTCGGTGATACCAGCCCCGATGTCGTCTCGCCGCAGCCCTTGGGGGACCATTTTTTCCTCACCACGGGATACCGTTCACGCAGCGAGATCCTGGGGGACTTCAGTCTTCCGCTGGACGCGCTGTCTGCCGGAATCGGCGGACGCTACACCTTGACCGCCCCATTGACCGGCATCTCGATGGATCTGTTCGGGGGCGTCTCTTACCTGCATCGCCACGACGAGTTGTTCGCGACCGACCTCTGGCAGGGCTATGGCCTGGGCGGTGGGCTGCGGATGGGCATTCAGGAGGCTTTCGCGCTTGAATTCGAGGTCTTGCAGAACGCGCTGGACAATCGCCGGGACGAGGTCACCTCCGGACTGCTGCGCTATTCCCTTGGCGCCTTGTATCGGCTGTCGCCCAACCTCGGATTGACTGCTTCGTACACGACGGGCGAGTACGAAAAGGATCTGCAAGGCCAGGATCTGTCCGAATGGCGGTTCGGCGCGCGTCTGGGATTCTGACGCCGCCGATCAGGCGTGCCGGGATGCCGGCGCGTCACGCACATGGATCTCGTCTGCCCAAGGGCAAAGCTCGCGGTTCAGGCCCTTTTTCGGGCCAGCGAGAGGCCGTCTGCCACGGGCAACAGGCACAGGTCGATGCGCTCGTCGCTGCGCCGCGCGGCGTTGAAAGCCCGCAAGGCGACCGTATCTTCATCGGTGATCGCAGGGTCCGCCACATGGCCGGACCACAAGGTGTTGTCCACCGCGATGACGCCGCCCGGCCGCAGCAGTTTCAGGCAGGCCTCGAAATAGGCGGCATACCCGGTCTTGTCTGCGTCGATGAAGGCGAAGTCGAATCGGCCCGATTCCCCGGCATCGATCAGCGCGTGCAGGGTTTCCAGCGCGGGCCGAAGGTGCAGGCGGATGCGATCGGCAACATCGGCTTGCTGCCAGTAGCGCCGGGCGATCGCCGTCCATTCCGCGCTGATGTCGCATGCGACGAGTTCGCCGTTCTCCGGCAGGGCCAGTGCCGTGATGAGGGCGCTATAGCCTGTATAGACGCCGATCTCGAGGCTGCGCCGCACGCCCAGGCTGCGGATCAGGAAGTCCAGGAACTGACCCTGTTCCGGCGCGATCTGCATGTTGGCTTCGGGGAGGCGCGCGGTTTCCTCGCGCAGGGCGCGGGCGATGTCCGGTTCGCGCACGCCGAATCCGCAGAGATAGGCGCCGAGTCGGTCATCCATCGTCAGCGTCTTGCGACTCACGCGTTCAACCCCGCTTCATGGTGTCGAAAAATTCGCCGTTGGTCTTGGTGTTTTTCATGCGATCGAGCAAAAACTCGATGGCGGCGAGTTCGTCCATGGAGTGCAGGAGCTTGCGCAGTATCCAGATCTTCTGCATTTCTTCCTGCGGGATGAGGAACTCCTCGCGCCGGGTTCCCGAGCGGTTGATGTTGATCGCCGGGAAGATGCGCTTTTCGGCGATACGGCGTTCCAGGTGGATTTCCATGTTGCCGGTGCCCTTGAATTCCTCGTAGATCACATCATCCATGCGCGAGCCGGTATCGACCAGGGCAGTGGCGATGATGGTCAGCGAGCCGCCTTCCTCGATGTTGCGGGCTGCGCCGAAGAAGCGTTTGGGCCGATGCAGCGCGTTGGCGTCGACACCGCCGGTCAGCACCTTGCCGGAGGAGGGCACCACGGTATTGTAGGCCCGCGCCAGACGGGTGATGGAATCGAGCAGCACCACGACGTCCCGCTTGTGCTCGACCAGTCGCTTGGCCTTCTCGATCACCATTTCCGCAACCTGGACGTGGCGGGTCGCCGGCTCGTCGAAGGTCGAGGCGATCACTTCGCCGCGCACCGAACGGCTCATTTCGGTGACTTCCTCGGGGCGTTCGTCGATGAGCAGGACGATGAGGTAACACTCGGGATGATTGGCCGCGATGCTGTGGGCGATGTTCTGCAACATCATGGTCTTGCCGGCCTTGGGCGGCGAGACGACGAGACCGCGTTGCCCTTTGCCGATGGGCGCGATCATGTCGATGATGCGCGAGGTCAGGTCTTCGGTGCTGCCGTTGCCCTGCTCGAGCCCCAGGTTTTCCTTGGCGAACAGCGGCGTGAGGTTTTCGAACAGGATCTTGTGATGGGAGGCTTCGGGCCGTTCAAAGTTGATTTCATCGACTTTCAGCAGCGCGAAGTAGCGTTCGCCTTCCTTGGGGGGGCGAATCCGCCCCGTGACGGTGTCGCCGGTGCGGAGGTTGAAGCGTCGGATCTGGCTCGGCGAGACATAGATGTCATCGGGACCGGCCAGGTACGAGCTGTCTCCCGACCGCAGAAAGCCATAGCCGTCCTGCATGATTTCCACGATGCCGTCGCCGAAGATTTCGTCGCCGTTCTTGGCGACGTGTTTCAGGATGGCGAAGATGATGTCCTGCTTGCGCGAGCGCGCAGTCCCTTCGATGTTCATCGACTGCGCCAGAGCGACGAGCTCGGCGGCCGGCATTTTCTTCAGATCGGTGAGGTTCATGCAGTGGTTACTCGAAATGGGCTGAGCCGAGCTCGAATGATGGGAAATGGCTTGGGGGATGGCGTGGATGGGCTTGCGGACCGTTTGCGTTCTCTGGGGCCGAACACGGGACGATGGGGGAGGTCTTTGCCGCAGATCTGGTTGTTGTGGTTCTGTTCGCGGATGGCCCCGGACCATGCCGGGGGCCATTCAAGGCGCTGCGCGCGTCCGACAGATTATAGCTGGCTGTCGAGAAAGGCCGTCAGTTGCGACTTCGACAGCGCACCGACCTTCGTTGCCTCGACATTGCCTCCCTTGAAGAGCATCAGCGTCGGAATGCCGCGAATACCGTATTTGGGAGGAGTCTGGGGGTTTTCATCGATGTTGAGTTTCGCGATCCTGAGTCGTCCTGCATACTGCTCAGACATTTCGTCCAGAATCGGCGCGATCATCTTGCAGGGCCCGCACCATTCGGCCCAATAATCCACCAGGACCGGCAACTGGGACAGCAGCACTTCCCGCTCGAAACTCTCATCCGTGACATGGGTGATCGCACCGCTCACGAAACATACCTCCACAGCAAGATAGGAAACTGAATTCTCGTGCCGGAAACGCGCAGAAAGCGTCGGCGGGAACCCGACCGAATGTGACTCGGCCGGACCGGATGAGGCAGAATAGACAGTAGATCCAAGGAAACAGCTCGGAGCTAGATTACCCAGTGATTGACCCGAAATGCAATAGGGCGGCTTGCCGCGTCGCGCCGGCGGGACAGGGCAGGACCTCATGACGGAACCGACCGCAACTGCTTCGCCGCCACAGGCATTTTCCGATCTCGCGCTCCATCCCGCCCTGCTCGCCGGAACGGCGCTGGCGGGCTTTTCCCATTGCACCCCGATCCAGTCCGCGAGCCTGCCGTTCGCACTGGCCGGACGGGACGTGGCGGGACAGGCCCAGACCGGGACGGGGAAGACGGCAGCCTTTCTGCTTGCGGCGATGCAGCGCTTGTTGACCCAGGCGCCGGACGTTCACCGGAAACCCACCCAGCCTCGAGCCCTGATATTGGCGCCCACCCGGGAATTGGCGGTCCAGATTCATCGTGATGGCCTGCAGCTCGGCGCATCGACCGGCCTGCAGCTGGGTGTGGTCTACGGGGGTACGGGGTATCAGGCCCAGCGGGAATCGCTCCGGGACGGGGTGGACCTGCTGGTCGGCACGCCCGGCCGGCTCATCGACTACCTGAAGCAGGGGGTGTTCGACCTGAAGGCGGTCGAGGTGCTGGTACTGGACGAGGCCGACCGGATGTTCGACTTGGGTTTCATCAGCGACGTGCGCTTTCTGATGCGTCGTCTGCCGCCCCCGCAGCAGCGGCTGGGTTTGCTGTTCTCCGCCACCCTGTCGCACCGGGTGACCGAATTGGCCTACGAGCACATGAACGATCCGCAGGTCATCCGGACCCAGGCGGAACAGGTCACTGCCGCCGGTGCCCGTGAGCGGCTGTACCATGTGGCGAGCGACGAAAAGATGGCGGTGCTGCGAGCGGTGCTCCATGCCCACGCGGATGAACGCACCATCATTTTCGTCAATACGCGCCGGGTATCCGAGAAAATCGAACAGCGACTGCGTGCGCAGCATGTCGCTGTCGGACGGCTCAGCGGCGACGTCCCGCAGAACAAGCGGCTGGCGCTGCTGCAAGAATTCACCGAGGGGCATGCCCGGGTGTTGGTGGCCACCGATGTCGCGGCCCGTGGATTGCACATCCCAGACGTGGGTCTGGTCATCAACTACGATCTGCCTCAGGACGCCGAGGACTATGTACATCGCATCGGCCGCACGGCGCGGGCCGGAGCCGATGGGGACGCCGTGTCGCTGTGCTGTGAACACTACTGTTACGCCTTGCCGGACATCGAAGCCTTCATCGGCCACAAGATCCCGGTCGCCGCCCTCCCTGAGCCCGCGCCAGCCATCGCGCCGCCGCGTCGCGCGGGGCACGCCGTATCGCCCGAGTCCGCCGGCGATTCGCCGCGACCGACGCGACGCCGCCGAACGCCCACAGGCCCCGCTTCCAGCCAAGGAGAATGATCTGCATGTCGAGTGTCGATGCCTTGCTCGATCCGGTGATCCGGTTTGCCACCGAGGCGGCGCGGGACATCCTCGCCGTCTACGCGCGGGAGGACTTTGGCGCACGCGTCAAGGTCGACCAGTCACCGCTGACCGAAGCCGATCTGGCGGCGCATCGCTTGTTGGCGGCGGGACTTTCACGGCTGACGCCGGATTGGCCGGTGTTGTCCGAAGAAGGTGGCTTGCCCGATTTTTCCGAGCGGTCCGGGTGGACGCATTATTGGTTGATCGATCCGCTCGATGGAACCAAGGAGTTTCTCAAGCGCAATGGTGAGTTTACCGTCAATGTCGCGCTGATCGTGGACCATCGGCCCGTGTTGGGTGTGGTACAGGTGCCTGCGACGGGAGTCTGCTACGCGGCGAGTCCGGCCCGCGGCGCATTCAAGATCGAGTCCGGGGGCACCACGATCCCGCTCGCCGTGCGGTCCTGTCCGGCGGGCGAGCGCGTCACGGTTGTCGCGAGTCGCAGCCATCAGAGCCCGGAAGTCGCCGCCTATCTGGAGCGCCTCGGGCCGTGCGACCTCGCGAGCATGGGCAGCTCACTCAAGATCTGTTTGGTGGCCGAAGGCAAGGCGGACGTCTACCCGCGATTGGGTCCCACCAGCGAATGGGATACGGCTGCGGCCCAAGCCGTGCTGGAGGCTGCCGGCGGGCGACTTACGGATCTCACCGGTCATCCGATGCGCTACAACGCCAAGGCCGAGATTCTGAATCCGTCTTTCCTGGCCTTCGGCGACCCGTCGCGAGACTGGCGGGCCTATCTGCCGGAAATGGCCGGCTGACGGGGCGGACAATCCTGCGGCAAGGGGCGTAGCGCCCGCCGTGTCTCGAAGTCGGCGGGCGCGTCCGGCGGGAATCAGGACGTCAGCGACGCGCGGACATTCATGGTCACGCCGACCACGCCCATGATGACGAACCAGATGAGGCACCAGCCGGGAATGCTGATGCCGATGAAGGTCCAATCGACGATCGCGCATTCGCCGCTGCCTTTCAGCACATTCTGGATGACCGTCTGCAACGGCCACGCCTGCATCATGGTCGCCAGATCGGGCCCGCAGGCCGGGACGCGTTCGGGCGGGAGATGTTGCAGCCACACATGGCGGCCGGCGACGCCGGCGCCGGCCATCGCAACGAGCCCCAGCACGACGGCATAGATGCGCCGCCCGATGCGGCCGGGCTGGTGCAGGGTCAGACCGAGGAAGGTCAGGCCCAGAGCCACGAGGCCGACGCGCTGGAAGATGCAGAGCGGGCAGGGTTCGCGTCCCTCCACGTACTGCAGGTAATAGGCGTATGCCATCAGCAGGACGCAGATGGAAAAACCGCAGAAATTGATCTGGCGCGGGTTCATGCCCAGAAAACGCGGAGCATCTTGCTCCATTAGGATCGCCGCCATGGCAAAACCTCCTCGATCGTTAATCGTCTCGCTGTGTTGAGCGTCGTATCAGCACATAGCGCGCCCGACTCGTCACCGAACCCGGCCGCTTGCCTTCGATTGTAATCGTCAACTCGACGGCTGCCTTGCCGCACGTCATGAATTCCGTGAAAAGCGCCTCCATGATCTCGGTCGGCGGCCGTTCGCAGCGGCTGACGAGCGTCGTGGTGACGGGGGCCAGATACCGTGTCTCCAATTGAGCGATCACCACCTCGGCGTCCAACCCTCGCTCACGCCGCGCCAGTTCCACCATCGCCCAGCCCGTGACGACCACCAGCGCCGCGAGGCTGCCGCCGAACGCTGCACCCTTGTGGTTGCGGTTCGGCTCATACGGTGCGGCCAAGCGGAGCTCATGCCCATCATAATACTGAACCTCGACACCCATGAAGCCCGTGAGCGGAATGCCTGCTTTCAGGATGTCGGCGAGAGCTGCTGCGGTCATGAGATTCGTCGCTTGCCTGCCGACGGTCGCGGCGCCTCGGGCTTTCAATATATCGTGCCTTTGGCCGTTCACGCCATCATCCAACCGTCACGCTCGGTTCATCGCTTCGTCATCACGCATTTTTAAGCTCTTGCGGTTAATGACACCCTAGGAGTGCGCATGAGCGAGCAAACGCTTCGAAGCGACGCGGTGAAGGCGAGCGACCTCAAGGTCCGTCCCGCAGCCGATCAGGACGAGATTCGGGCAGCCCAGCGCCTGCGTTACCGGATCTTTGCCGGGGACATGGGCGCCTTGTTGCACACGACCGTGCCCGATCACGATGTGGACCGGTTCGATGAGCACTGCCGGCATCTGCTGGTCTGGGATGACGCGCGTCGGCAGATCGCCGGCTACACGCGGATTCTGTTGCCCGAAGAGGCGCGGTCGGCTGGAGGCTTCTACTCGCAGACCGAATTTGATCTGACCGCCGTTCTGGATCGTCCGGGGCGATTCATGGAACTGGGGAGGACGTGCATCCATCCGGATTATCGCAATGGCCTCACCATCGCCACCTTGTGGATGGGCGTGGCGGAGATGCTCAAGTCGGAGCGTTGCGACTACCTGATCGGATGCTGTTCCATCGGTTTGGAGGACGGCTTCGGTGCCGTCCAAGCCCTGATCGGTCAGTTGCGTTCCGAGCAAACGCTCGACGCCGGCTGGTCGGTTCGTGCACACCATCGCCTGCCGGGTTCAGTGGCGGTCGATTCCCGGCCGGCGCCCATGCCTCCGCTGCTGAAGGCCTACCTCCGACTGGGCGCTCAGATTGCCGCCGAGCCCTGCTGGGACGAGGACTTCAACGTGGCCGACGTGTTCATTCTCCTCGACCAGCAACGGGTGGCCCAGCGCTATGCCCGGCACTTCCGGGTGGCCGCGTGAATCCACGAACCTGGATCCGGGCCGGGCGACTGGCCCGGATCGCACCGCATTTGCTCTACGCCGCTGTGCTGGTTCTGCTGATCCTGATTCCAGCTTGGGTCGTCGCCAGGCCGTGGTGGCGTTCGCTCCGTCAGCGCGTCACCCGGCACTGGTTTCGCGTGCTGGCCCGGATGCTGGGCTTGCGGATCAGCGTCGCGGGGGCGCCCGCCGATGGGCCCGTGTTACGGGTGGCGAACCACATCTCGTGGCTGGATGTCGTCGTCCTGAACGCGATTGCGCCGTCCGTGTTCGTGGCCAAGGCGGAGGTTGCGCAATGGCCGCTGCTCGGCTGGATGGCAAGTTGGCTGGGCACCTTGTTTCTGCGTCGCGGCGATGTGCTTAGCAGCCAGCGGCTGACCGAGATCATGGGTTGGCAATTCCGGCGCGCAGAAGTCGTGACCCTGTTTCCGGAGGGGACGACCGGGAACGGCGCGGTGTTGGGCAAGTTTCACGCCCGGCTCTATCAGCCGGCGCTGTCGACCCGAACGGCCGTTCAGCCGATCGCCATTGCCTATCCCGACGTGGCAGCGGACGGGAAGACCCACCCACTGGCCCCGTTCCTGGGTGCCCAGACGCTGCTGGATCACCTCTGGCGGCTGCTCGGTGAGCGGGAGTTGCCGGTGAGCGTGGTGTTTTTGCCGGCACTGTCCGCGGCGGACACGGATCGGCGTGAGTTGGCCCGCCGGTCCCGCGATGCCATCGAGCGGGCATTGATGCAGCAAGCCGGGGCCGTCCGCATGACCGGCTGAGCTGCCGGTCATGCAATTTCGCTGAATTTCAGCGGGCGACCCGCAATCCCTTCTGGCCCGAAAAGTAAGCCGCCAGATCGTGAATCTCCTGCGCGGTCAGCGGCTGCGCCATCCCGGCCATGACCGGGTTCTTGCGCTGGCCATTCTGGTAGCTCTGCAGGGCATGGACCAGGTAGTCCTCGTACTGGCCCGCCAGACTGGGGAACTGTCCGCTCGGGCTGTTGCCGTCCGCTCCATGGCAGGCTGCGCAAACCTGCGCGGCCTTCTGCTGTCCCGCAACGGGATCCCCGGCGGCGCCCGCCATCAGCGGCGTACAGGCGAAAGAGAGGAAAGCCAAGGCACTGGTGGCGCGCATGGATCGATATCTCCGGAAGGGGCGCGGAATCATTGTCCGTCGAGGGTGGCCAGATAGGCCGCGATGTCCAGCATGTCCTGATCGGTCAGGGAGCCGGCTTGCGAGTTCATGGTCTTGTGGGTCCGCTCCCGGCTCTTGTAGCCCTTCAGCGCCGCCACGATGTATTCCGGATGCTGCCCGGCCAGCTTGGGCACCTTGTAGGTCGGGTAGGCATTGCTGGCAAGCGGCAACGAATGGCAGCCCATGCAACCCTGAAACTTGACCTTGCCCTGTTGGGCATCACCGGATTCGGCATTTGCAGCCAGTGTCATGCCCGAAAGCATCGCAAACGCAGCGGCGCCCGCCAGACGCTGGATCTTCATTCTCGGCCTCTCGATCGTTGTCCTGAGGGAGGGCTGGTTCGACGGTCGCCCTTTTTTCGAAGCGCCGATTATAGGGGAGGGCGCGCGGGCAGGATAGGGCGCCGGCATCGTTCGGGGTCATTTTTCGGTATTGCGCCGCAGCATCTCCATGAACCAGGTGTCGGGCAGCAGGCGGCGCAGGGCGAGCAAGGGGCCGGCGTAGAGACCAGCGTGGTAACGCAGCCGGCGGCCGGGATCTTCTGCGGCGCGGACGATGCACTCGGCAATGACCTCCGGCGGCGTCCCCGTGCTGCCGCGCCTGAGTCGCTCGGTCAGGCGCGCAATCCGTTCGCGATAGAAGGGCAGGTCGATTTGCCCCATCACCAGCCCGGTGTCGGCAAACGCAGTCTGGGTGAATCCGGGCTCGACGATCTTGACGCGCACCGCGCTCGGCCGAAGGTCGTGCCAGAGCCCCTCGCTGATCGCCTCCAGCGCGTATTTCGCGGCGCTGTAATAGCCGTAGAACGGGAAGGTCATGCGGCCGCCGATGCTCGTGACATTGACGATGACACCGCGGTCGCGCTCGCGCATCCCGGGCAGGCAGGTGCGGATGGCGGTGAGCGTGCCGAAGACGTTGGTTTCAAATGATGCGCGAACCTGCTCGGGACTGCAGGTTTCGATCGCGCCGGTGAGGCCGTAGCCGGCATTGTTGACCAGCGCATCCACGGCGCCGAAGCGTGCTTCGGCCGATGCCAGCGCGGCCTCCACGCTGGCGGGGTCGGTCAGATCGAGGCGTTCGACCAGCACGTCCGCCGGCCAGCCGAACTCGGCCGCGCGGGCAGGGTTGCGCATGGTGGCGACCACCTGCCAGCCGCGCCGGTGAAAAGCCGTTACGGCGGCTTTGCCGATGCCGGACGAGGTGCCGGTGATGAGGACGGTGCGCGGCATCGGGGACTCCTGATCGGGTTGTGGCGGCGGGGGCGCGTCAATAGACCGCTTTGCCAATGGCGAGTTCGGCTTCCTTGACGCTGATGGAGCCCCTACCTACTATTTGAAAACCTTTTTTCCACTGTTGAAGGAACAGCAGGACAATCCTATGGCCAAGAAAATCTCCCCCGACCTGGTCGGTGAAACCTTCAGCCCGATGCCGGCCTCCTGGACCAAGAAGGACGTGCAGCTCTACGCCCTCGGCGTGGGCTGCCAGCCGGACACCGAACTGGCCTTCGTCTATGAGCAGAAGGGCCCCAAGGTGCTGCCGACCTACGGCGTCATCGCCGGCATGATGTCCATGGGCGGCATGATGGGCAAGGTCGAAATGAACCTCGCCAATCTGCTGCACGGTGAACAGGCGATCACCCTGCATCGCCCGATTCCCCCGCAGGCCAAGGTCGAGTGCATCGGCAAGATCACCGAGGTGTGGGACAAGGGCAAGGCCGCGGTGCTGGGCGTGGAAGGGCTGGTGCAGGACAAGGACGGTCCCATCTGCACGACCCACGCGACCATCTTCCTGAAGGGCGCCGGCGGCTTCGGTGGCGAGCGCGGGCCTTCGTCCGAGGGCATCAATGTCGCCCCCGAGCGCGAGCCCGACCACATCGTCACCTACAACACCCGGCCCGAGCAGGCGGCGCTCTATCGGCTGTCCGGTGATCCGAATCCCATCCACATCGACCCGAACTTCGCCAAGCTGTCCGGCTATCCGAAGCCCTTCCTGCACGGCCTGTGCACCTACGGCTTCGTCGGTCGCGCCATCCTGCACACCCTG
>JAJXTQ010000198.1 GCA_021783685.1 Pseudomonadota bacterium
CCGCCGGCCCGCGTTCGTACCAGGCCCGGCTGCGCGCCAGCAGATGCACCAGGGCCAGCATGACCGGCACCTCGATCAGCACCCCGACCACCGTGGCCAGCGCGGCGCCCGAATCGAAGCCGAACAGGGCGATTGCCGTGGCCACGGCCAGTTCGAAGAAATTGCTCGCGCCGATCAGGGCCGAGGGGGCCGCGACGCAGTGCGGTGAACCGACGCGGCGGTTGAGCAGATAGGCCGCCCCTGAGTTCAGGGCCACCTGCAGCAGGATGGGCACGGCCAGCAGCACGATGACCAGCGGCTGGGCGAGGATCTGCCGACCCTGGAAGCCGAACAGCAGGATCAACGTCGCGAGCAGCGCCAGCAGCGAGACCGGATGCAGCCGCGCCAGCGTGTTCTCGAGCCGCTGCGCGCCATCGGCCTGCGACAACAGCCACCGACGCCAGAGCTGGGCCACGGCGAGCGGCAGCACGATGTAGAGCGCGACCGACAGCGCCAGCGTGTCCCAGGGCACGGTGATCGCCGCGAGCCCCAGCAGGAGCCCCATCAGGGGGCCGAAGGCGAACACCATGATGACGTCGTTCAGGGCGACCTGCCCCAGCGTGAAGGCGGGATCGCCGCGGGAGAGGTTGCTCCAGACGAAGACCATGGCCGTGCAGGGCGCCCCGGCCAGCAGGATGAGGCCCGCGATGTAGCTCGTGATCTGCTCCGCGGGCAGGTAGGGGCGGAACAGCATGCCCACGAACAGCCAGGCGAGCAGCGCCATGGAGAAGGGCTTGACCGCCCAGTTGATGAACAGGGTGACGCCGATGCCGCCGGCGTGGCGGCGCACCGCGCCGAGTGCGCTCAAGTCGACCTTCAGCAGCATGGGGATGATCATCAGCCAGATGAGCAGCGCCACCGGCAGGTTCAGCCCGGCCCATTCGAGCCCGCCCAGGCGGGTGAACAGCGCGGGCGCAGCCTGGCCCAGCAGGAGGCCGGTCGCGATGCAGGCCAGCACCCACAGGCTGAGGTAGCGTTCGAATGCGCCCATCGCGGGGGCATCGGCTGAAGATTCGGGCATGGCGAGACTCCGGCAGGTGGGGCCGGGCCATTCTAATCTTCGAAACATCGAGAATCAACGAAATATGAGCGGCGCGGGCGATGGCATCGCGTTCGCAAGACGGGGCACACTCGGCGCGTTCGCGGCCGGCTCACTGGCCGACGTAAACCCCGCCGCTGCCCTGCGGCGCGCCCTCGTCCCCCGGCAGAAACCGCCATTTCCAGATGAAGCGGATGCGTTCGCTCTGCTGCTTCATGGGCTCCGTGAACGGGTCGAAGGGC
Source organism: Pseudomonadota bacterium (assembly GCA_021783685.1). The sequence goes on from JAJXTQ010000198.1 coordinate 1,321, forward strand.
GAGGCGAGCTGCAGGATGCGCAAGGCCGCCTCATCGAGCTTGCGGTGTCCGGACGGCGCCACGACGCGGACATCGTCCAGTTTGCCGTCGCTGCGAATGGCGACTTCCAGCGTGACATCGCCGAAGGGGCCGTTCTGGGTGATCTCGCTCGGCATGTTGAGATTGCCGACCGATTCGATGCGCAGCCGCCATTGATAGAGGTAGGGCGCGTAGACGTGCGAGCGGGTGTTGACGGCGATGCGCAGCTCGGGGGTGGGCGCGCCCGGCGTCGGGGTGCGTGCATCCGGATCGGGGAGCAGGACGCTGGGACTGTCGGTGGCCTCCAGCATCAGCCGGGAAATGCGCAGACGCTGGCCATCGGGCGTGGCGGCGGTTTGCAGGCTGCTGTCCATCGGGCGGGCCGTCGGGCTGGTCGAGCGCAGGATCTGTCGGGCGGCCGTGGCGGCGGGTGCATCGCGCGGCGTATCGGGATCGGCCGTGGTGGTGCCGCCCAGTTCGTTGACGGCCTCGTTGCCTTCCGGGATGCCTTCGTGGGCGATTGCCGCACGGGAATCGGGCAGATCGCTGCGCGGCCGTTCAGCGGGCCCGGACTCACCGGCGCCCTGCTGGTCGATCTGGGCCCAGAAACGGGGATCCTTGGGCGGCGCGGTCGACTCGCCCCGGACCAGCGTCACCTCGAGCTTCTGGCTGGTATCCGGAGCCGGATCGGGAGTTCTGAAGCCGATGCCCAGAATGAGGATGCCGTGCAGCAGCGCAGCGAAGAACAGCGTGCCGGTCAGTCGGTCCCGACTGCTGATCTCGGGCGCTGTGGGCGGCGTGGCGGAGCTGGACGACATGAAGTGGTTATCGGCTGCGCGGGCGCATCATGGAGCGCCCCGGGCGCGCTCGCCGAGCTGGCGCTCGATGGCGTCCATGAGCAGGCCGGCGATGTTGAGGCCGTACTGCCGGTCGAGTTCGCGCACGCAGGTCGGGCTGGTGACGTTGATTTCGGTGAGTGAGTCGCCGATGACGTCGAGTCCCACGAACAGCAGCCCTTTCTTGCGCAGGGTCGGTCCGACCTGATCGCAGATCCAGTAGTCGCGGTCGGTGAGCGGACGGCCTTCGCCGCGGCCGCCGGCGGCGAGGTTGCCGCGCGTCTCGCCGGCCGCCGGGATGCGTGCCAGGGCATAGGGAACGGGCTGGCCGTCGACGAGCAGGATGCGCTTGTCGCCGTCGGCGATGGCGGCGAGATAGCGCTGAGCCAGCGCGAAGCGGTGGCCATGCGCGGTGAGCGTCTCCAGGATCACACTGAGATTGGGGTCGTCCTTGCGGGTGCGGAAGATCGACGCCCCGCCCATGCCGTCCAGCGGTTTCACCACGGCCTCGCCGTGTTCGTGCACGAAGCGGCGCAGGCGCGCCATGTCGCGCGCGATCAGGGTCGGCGGGCAGCACTCCGGGAACCAGGCCGTGTAGGCCTTCTCGCTCACGTCGCGCAGGCTTTCGGGGCGGTTCACGACCAGGGTGCCGGCGAGCTGGGCGCGCTCCAGGATGTAGGTGGCGTAGATGTACTCCATGTCGAAGGGTGGGTCCTTGCGCATCAGGATCACGTCCAGTTCGCCGAGCGGCGCGTCGCTGCCGCCTTCCAGCGTGAACCAGCCGGTCGGGTCATCCTTCACGGCGAGGAGCCGTTGGCGCGCCCAGGGCGCTCCGCCCTCGAGGTACAGGTCGCCCAGTTCCATATACACCAGCGTCCAGCCGCGGCGCTGCGCCTCGAGCAGCAGGGCGAGCGTGGTGTCCTTGGCGGGCTTGATGGTGGCGATGGGGTCCATCACCACGCCGATGCGCAGGCTCATGGGCCGAACTCCCGGGGGTTGAGCGGCGCATCGCCCGGGGCGCCGGACGCGGGCGGCGACAGGGTCATGGATTCAGCTCGGCCATTTCGCGCGCGGCAGCCAGCAGGGCCAGACGCGCGATGACGCCATAGGTGTAGAACCGGTTCGGCCCGGCATCCGGTTCACGGTTGCGATCGGGGCAGATGCAGGGCTCGCAGAAGGGCAGGGGATGGAACTCCATGCCGGGTGCGTTGAGGTTTTCCATGGGGCCGCGCTGGGCGTGGACGCGGTAGAAGCCGCCGACGACCGTGGCATCGATCATGTAGACCACGGGCTCGGCCACGGCGCCGTCGCCGCCCCAGGTCTCGGCCGTGGGAATGCCTTCCTGGATCAGCACCCGGCTCACCGGCAGACCTTCCTTGGCGGCGCTCATCTTGGTGCGGGTCTTGCGGTTGATCTGGGTGATTTCGTCGACCGAGCGCACGCTCATGATGCCCATGCCGTAGGTGCCGGCATCGGCCTTGACGATCAGGAACGGCGGATGGTCGATGCCGCGTTCGGCGTAGCGATCCTCGATCTGCGCCAGGAGCGCGTGTCCGTTCGCCTCCAGGCACTCCAGCCCTTCCCGTTTCTGGAAATCGACTTGCCCGCAGTAGCGGGACTCGGGCGTGATCAGCCACGGGTCGAGCCCGACGAGATCGGCGAATTCCTCCGTCACTTCGGCGTAGAGATCGAAATGGTGACTCTTGGAGCGATGCGTCCAGCCCAGACCGGGCGGCGGGATGACGGTCTGTTCCAGATTCTGCAGGAGGGTCGGCAACCCCCCCGACAGGTCGTTGTTGAGCAGTACCAGACAGGGATCGAAATCGGCCATGCCGATCCGATTGCCGCGGCGCATCAGGGGTTCGAGCAGCAGATGCGGCGCGGTGCGGCTCCCCAGCGGCGTGGGCGCGGTCAAGTCCGGTCGCAGGCTGCCGATACGCACCTCGAAGCCGGCTTGCGCCACCAGGCCGGCCAGCGTGCCCAGGCTGTCCAGATAGTAGGGATTGCGGGTATGGCTCTCCGGGACGATCAGGACCCGGCTGGCGGTCGGACAGCTGCGCTCGATGGCCTGACGCATGGCCTGGACGCACAGCGGATGGCAGTCCGGCGCCAGATTGTTGAAGCCCGCCGGGAAGAGATTGGTGTCCACGGGCGCGAGCTTGAAGCCGGCATTGCGCAGGTCGACCGAGGCGTAGAGCGGCGGCCGGGTGTGCTGCCACTGGCGCCGGAACCAGTATTCGATCGTGCTCGGGTGGGCC
>JAJXTQ010000199.1 GCA_021783685.1 Pseudomonadota bacterium
GGACTTCGGACCGGAACTGGACCTCGGCGACGTGATCGATGCCAATGTCGCGCCGGTCGTGACCGCGGGCACCTACCAACTGGAAGGCGTGATCGCGGAGATCCGCGCCCTGGCGGCGACCAGCACTGCCGCAACCACCCCGACCGTCAACCAAGCGGCCCCGTTCGCCGACACCACGGTCACCATCGATGCCATCGGGAACATCACTTCCACCGACAGCAACGTCAGCGGGACGGTGACCGGCAACCTGCTTGCGATGATCGTCACTGCCGGCACGCAGACGTACAACCTGCGCCTCAAGCTCGGCGTGCTGCCGGCAACCGTGCTGACCGGCGGACCGGCCTATGTGGTCGAAGGCGGCGGCACGAACATCACCACCGGAGCGCTGACCAACTTCGAGGCGGTGCTTGCCGCCACGACGACTTCCGGCGGCACCACCAGCGCTGCGCTGCCAAACTGGACGGGCTTCGGTTCGACGCCATCCGAGTCGCTGGACGGCGTCAGCTGCCCGGCCGGAAACTTCGCAATCCGCCTCAACGCCTCGTTCTTCGGCCCGAGCGTGACCGGCGGCAGCTTTGGCGAATGCGTCGCGCCGGCGAGCGGGGGGGCTGTCTGGACCATGACTCCGCCGAGTTCCAACACCGGGGAAGATTTCGAACTGGATGCAAGCGGCATGATGTCCCTGCGGTCGACGTCCCCATTCACCGCAGCCAACTGGGGCGAATACACCACAGCCACAACGCCGGCGGTCAGCCTGCCGTTCGTGCTCACCACTGGTACCAACGGTGCAAGCTATACCCCGCCCGGCACGACGGCGATCCCCGGCATCGCCTACTACGTCATGGGCGCGCACACCATCGTGTTCTCCAGTGCCTCCGGCAACGGACTCCTCAGCCTGCGCGGCAATTCGTTCCGGCTGAACAACCTGGTTGCGGAAACCCAGCAGGAAAGCGTGGATGGCGGTTCCGGCTCGGTCGCGGTCTTCCACGGCGGCGACCACTAAGCCATGCCCGCCCCGGCACCGCAGGAAGCCTCGCGCGCAACCGGGCCTCGGCCCGCGTTGCGCGCGATCCGGGCGGCTCATCCTGCGCTGACGGCGTTCCCCAAGGCCCAGCTCCGCTGGGCCTTGCAGGAGCGCCGCCTGCGGGTGGCCTATCAGCCGATCGTGCGCCTGCATGACGACCACGTCGTCGGTCATGAAGCCCTGGCGCGCATGCTCGCGCAAGACGGCACCATGCTGGCGGCGGAATCGTTCATCGATGTCGCCGCCGACATCGCCTTCGAACCCCATATCGACCGCGACATCTCGGCGCAGGTGATGCTTGCCGCGCACTCCGATCCCGAGCCGGTCACCGCCGAACGCGGCAAGCGCTTCATCAATTGCTCCAGTGCGTTTCTGAGCGACCCCGCCAGCGTGCAACTACTCGCCGACCACCACCAGCGATGGCATGCGGCGCGCGCACAGGCCGGCGACGAGGAAGCGCCTTGGGTGCTGGAGATCACCGAACGCAATCTCGACGTCAGCCCGAGGCGCCTGCGCGACAGCGTGGCGCCGCTGCTCGACCTGGGATTCCAGCTCGCGCTCGACGACTTCGGCAGCAAATGCAGCGCATTCCCGCATCTGCTGGAGATGCCGATCCGCTACCTCAAAATCGACCGCACCCTCGTCCAGGCCGCCGTCACCGATGCGCGGGCCGAACTGGCGCTGCGCCGGGTGGTCGATCTCGCGCAAGGGCTGGGATCGCTCCCCATCGCGAAAGGGATCGAAACCACCGCCACCCGCGACCGGGCCCAGGCCGCGGGCGTGACCTGGGGGCAAGGCTATCTGTGGGCCGCGCCCACATCGCAATTCGACGTCGAGGACATCGCACACTGAAGCGGCTGCGCCCCGAACGGGCGCAGCACACCGTCCGGCGGATCGACCCGCCATGCTTCCGGCCGGGTTCCCGACGCATCCCCGTCACCACCCACCGGCACCGCGGATTGTCTCGGCGCTTTTGCGTGTATGATTTTTTGGTTTGCCTGTTTCTCGGCGGCCTGCCGCCGTTTCCCCTTTTCCCGAATTCCAACGATTACCTTGAGGTGACGGAATGAATCGAGTGATCACCGCTGCTGCCGCTGCCGCGATGCTGGCTTTGGCCGGTACCGCGTACGCGCAGCACCACAACGACCAGAGCATGGGCAACGCCGCATCGGCGAGCGCCGACCAGACCGTGGCCTTCGTCAACGGCCGTCCGATCAAGCGCTCGGAAATCGACCTGGTCGTCCGCGAACTGCACCAGCCCGACACGCCCCGGCTGCGCGCAGGCATCCGCGACAAGCTCATCGAACTGGACGTTCTGATGCAGGAAGCCCGCCACCGCCGCATCACCGACCGCGAAGGCGTCCGCTTCCAGGCCGACAATGCCGCGCGTTCGGTCTATATCCAGGCCCTGCTGCGCGACGAAATCGCCCGGCACAAGCCCACCGAAGCCCAGATCCAGGCCGAATACGACCGGGAAGTGAAGCTTGCGGGCGACAAGGAATACAAGGTCCACCACATCCTGGTGAAGACCGAGCAGCAGGCGCAGGACATCATCGCCCAACTCAACAAGGGCGCGAGCTTCAGTGCGCTGGCGAAGAAGGACAGCCTGGACCCGGGCTCGGCCTCCAACGGCGGCGCGCTGGGCTGGGCGCCGGCGGCGGCATACGTACGGCCGTTCGCCGATGCCGTGACCGGGCTGCATAAGGGTCAGGTCGGCCAGACTCCGGTGCACACCCAGTTCGGCTGGCACGTGATCCGCCTGGACAACGAGCGCCCGATCCACAACCCGTCGCTGGATGAAGTCAAATCGCACATCGTCCAGGCGCTGGAACAGCGCGAGGCGCAACAGTTCATCGCCTCGCTGAAGCAGAAGGCGTCGGTGAAGATCGTCTCCACCAACCCCTGACCGCCCTGCCGCCCTCCTCCGCTTGCGCGGGGGAGGAGCGCATCGCAACGCGCCGGTGCCGCAGCTCTCTGCAGCGCCGGCGCGTTTTTCTTTTTTCGCCGATCCGATTTCCGGCTCAGACTGCCGGCTCGTTCCCCGGTTTCCACTTGACGCTGCAGCCGATCGAGGCACGCTGCTCGGCGATAGGCGCCATGCCGGCCAGCAGGCGGTCGGTTGCTTCCCGCAGATCCTTGCCCGTGGCCGTGATCGCGTTCTTCGGCCGGGCGTCGTCGAACTGGCCGTGGTATGCAAGGCGCAGGTCGCCGTCATACAGGTACAGGTCGGGCGTGCATGCCGCCTGGTACGCTTTCGCGACCGCCTGGTCGCCATCGACAAGATAGGGGAACGCCAGCCGCTTCGCCACTTCGGCGATGTGTTCGGGCGTTTCTTCGGGATATGCCACCGGGTCGTTCGGGTTGATGCCGACCACCCGGATCCCGCGCTCCGCATAGTCCAGGGCGTATTGCTGCAACGCATCGCGCATGCACAACACGTACGGGCAATGATTACACATGAAGATCACGAGCGTCCCGCGCGATCCGGCGCAATCGTGCAAGCGATGCATGCGCCCTTCCCCATCCGGCAGCGCGAAATCCGGCGCCGGCGAACCGATTTCGATTGGATTGGACGATGCCGCCATTCCTTCTTCTCCTTCCGAGTTCCGAATCCATTGTCCCGCGATGAGCGCACCGATTTCCGGCCCGCCCCCGATTCCGCTATTGTATTGACCTTTGGCACCCCCACGAGGATCACGATGGCTCATTCCCCATTCCGCGCATTCCCGTCGATCGCCGCACTCTTCGCAATGGTTCTCCTGCTGGCACTGCCGTTCCGCGCCCATGCCGAATCCCGCGAGGAACTCAACGCCGACGTCCACGAGGCGGTGCAGAACCTCTATCACACGAGTTCCGCGGCCCAGGAACTGGCCGGAAGAGCCGCCGGCATGCTGGTATTCCCCAAGGTGCTCAAGGCCGGCTTCTTCGTCGGCGGCGAATACGGGGAAGGTGCGCTGCTCATCCATGGACGCACGGCCGCGTACTACAACATCGCGTCGGCATCGATCGGTTTTCAGCTCGGCGTGCAGGAGAAGAGCGTTGCAATCCTGTTCATGACGCCGGAGAGCCTCGCCAAGTTCCGCGCCAGCGAAGGCTGGAAGGCGGGCGTCGACGGCTCGGTCGCCATCGCGACCCTCGGAACGGGCAAGACCATCGACACGAACACCGCGCAGAAGCCGATCATCGGCTTCGTCTACTCCAACAAGGGGCTGATGTACAACCTCACGCTCGAGGGATCGAAGATCACCCGCATCGACAAGTAGCCCGGGTGGCGATGCGCCCGGCGCGACGAAAGACGAAAGAACCGGAAAAACCGGCGCCTCGCGCCGGTTTTTTTTCGGCCGCCACCGATACCCTGTGCTGCCCTTGCCGGCGCCCGGCCCCGCGAAAGCCCACCGGCAACA
>JAJXTQ010000200.1 GCA_021783685.1 Pseudomonadota bacterium
GGACCCGGCCAATTCCGACGAGGCGCTGCGCGAAGTGGCGATCGATCTCGACGAGGGCGCCGATATGGTGATGGTCAAGCCCGGGATGCCTTACCTCGACATCGTCCGCCGGGTGAAGGACGAATTTGCGGTCCCGACCTACGCCTACCAGGTCAGCGGCGAGTATGCGATGTTGAGAGCGGCGGCGATGAACGGCTGGATCGACGGCAAGACCTGCATGCTGGAGGCGCTGCTCGCATTCAAGCGCGCCGGCGCCGACGGCATCCTCACCTATTTCGCGCTGGAGGCGGCGGCACTCCTGAAGTAGCTCCGGTCTTCAGCCCGCAGACCGTGCGCAGTCTTCGCAGCAGAGCAACCGCCACTGCTGCTGCCAGTGCTCGAGCGGGTCGTCCTTGAAGCCGCCCTTGGCGAACTGATGCAAGCGGCCGAGCGCATAGCAGCGCAGCAGATTGGCGTGGGCGGCGAAGCCGTGGTCAGCGGGGAGTTGGTCCTGGGTGGCGGCGACCCGCAGCGCTTGTTTGAGTGACGCCTCGACGCGGTCGAGCAGTTGATTGACGCGGGTCTGCAGGCGCTCGTTCTCGAAGACCAGCGCGTCACCGATCAACACCCGGGTCAGGCCGCGGTTCTTCTTGGCGAAGCCGAGCAGCAGCGCGACGATCATCTGCGCCTGCTTGAGGCCTGATTCTTCCTCGGCAGTGATCTGGTTGATGACGGTAAACAGACTCTCCTCGATGAATCCGATCAGGCCCTCGAACATCTGCGCCTTGCTGGCGAAGTGACGGTACAGCGCTGCCTCGGAGACATCCAGCCTCTTTGCCAGTGCGGCGGTGGTGATTCGTTCCCCCGACGGGTCTTGCAGCATTTCGGCGATCACCTGCAGGATCTGCAGCTTGCGTTCGCCCGGTTTGTTCGCCATCCGTGGTTCCCCTTGTTCACCTTGAGCGCGGATTGTAGCCGCAGCCGGGCGTGATCGACGGCGTCACTTGCTCTTGATCAGCGTGCCCACGCCCTCGTCGGTCAGAATTTCCAGCAGCAGGGCGTGCTCGACCCGGCCGTCGATGATATGGACGCTCCTCACGCCGCTGCGCGCGGCGTCCAGGGCCGAGCCGATCTTCGGCAGCATGCCGCCTGAGAGCGTACCGGCGGCGACCATGTCGTCGATTTCCTTGGGCGTGATGCCGGTCAGCAGATGACCGTTCTCGTCCAGCACGCCCGGGGTATTGGTGAGCATGATCAGTTTTTCCGCCTTGAGGATCTCGGCGATCTTGCCGGCGACCACGTCGGCGTTGATGTTGTAGGTCTCGCCCTCGGCGCCGACGCCGATCGGAGCGATCACCGGGATGAAGTCGCTGGAATGGAGCAGGGTGATCAGGGCCGGGTCGATGGCGACGATTTCGCCGACTTGTCCGATGTCGAGCAGATCTCCGGGTTTGTCCCGGTTCGGCATCAGCAGTTTCTTGGCCCGGATGAAGGCGCCGTCCTTGCCGGTGAGGCCGACCGCCTTGCCGCCGTGCTGATTGACGAGGTTCACGACCTCCTTGTTGACCTGGCCGCCCAGCACCATTTCGACGACCGCCATGGTCTCGGCGTCGGTGACACGCATCCCCTGGATGAACTCGCCCTTCTTGCCTATGCGCTTCAGCAGTTCGTCGATTTGCGGGCCGCCGCCATGCACCACCACCGGGTTCATGCCGACCAGCTTGAGCAGCACGACGTCGCGCGCGAAGCAGTTTTTCAGGTGGTCGTCGGTCATGGCGTTGCCGCCGTACTTGATGACCATGGTCTTGCCGTGGAAGCGCTTGATGTAGGGCAGTGCCTCGGCGAGGATGCCGGTCTTGACGGCGGCGGAGAGCGGGTCGGTCATGATCGGGACGGCAGGGAAGTTCGATAATGTCGGATTCTACCCGTCGCGCCGGCCCAGGGGTTGGGTCGGGGCGTGTCGGCACTGAGCGCTCAAGCGCAGGATAACTCGTCCTGAAGCCGCGGCAGCATCAGGATCGCGTCGCGGTTGCTCCAGGAGAAGACCTTGTCGGCTGCCGCGCGCCAGGGCAGCCAAAGATGCGCGAGGTGTTCGCCCGGCGCGAGGGTGATATCGGTCTCGCGCGGTACGCAGAGGCTATAGACGTGCTCGACGTTGTGGCTGACCCCCTCAGGATAACGGTAGCGCCATTCGTGGAAGATCTCGAAGCGGTTGGATAGATGCCAGTCGATCAATGCTTCCGGTCGGGCGGCTATGCCGGTTTCCTCCTCGACTTCTCGGCGCGCCGTTAGGCGCAGGTCGCCTCGGTCGAGTTCGTCCTCGATGCTGCCGGTGACCGACTGCCAGAAGCCTGGGCGGGTGGCGCGTTCGAGCAGCAGGATCTCCAGTTGCGGCGTGTGGATCAGCACCAGCACCGAGACCGGCCTCTTGGCCCCGGGCATCACAAACCCGGAAGCCAACTGATGCCGTCGGCCTGCATGTCGACCAGGCACCAGAATGCCACGCCCTGTCCGCGCCATTCCCCGGCGGCCGCCGCGAACAATTGCAGGGCCGCGACGAAATCCGCCTCGGCGCGCGTGCGCAACAGGTCGGAGTGTTCCAGCAGCACCAGATAACCCTCGGCGGGTCGCCAGCTCAAATCGGCGAGGCAATCGGCGAGCGCATCCCAGTTGTGGCCGAACCACTCGGGCAGGGCAAGGTCGCGCGCCAGCGCCGCGAGCAGGCCAGCCTTGTCCGTCACCGCCGAGAGATCGACCCGGAACACTGCATAGTCGCAGTCTTGGGCGGCGGCGAGGATGGCTTCCGGGCCGGCCAGCGGCAGGTGATAGACGCCGGCCCGCGAGGCGTCTTGGAGCAGTGCCCGGAGCTGGTTCGTATCATTCATTCGCGTATGCTCCGGAAGCTGCGATAGTGATCGCCGCTGTAGTAGTACTCGCCCGGCCGGCCGGCGATGATCCGTCGGGGACCACGGTCGCGCCGTCCGGGCGTGGGCACCGTATATTCGCGGTAATAGCCGGGCGCCCGGTCAGGCAGGCGCCGCTCGTAATTGCCGAACGCGACGCCGTCGCGGCGGAAGGGAAAGGGGCCGCCGCGCTCGATCAGGCGCAGCGTCTGCTGCGCTGCGTGCGGCAATTCGCTGCGGGGGATGACTGGCAGCGTTACCCCGACCGCCGTCAATGCCGGGCAGCTCAGCCAGAGGGCGAGCAGCAGGCGGCGCATGTTCAGGTCTTGCCGACCTCGATCTGCGTTTCCACCTTCTGCCGCAGGCGGATGTGCAATTCGCGCAACTGCTGCTCGTCGACCGGGGAGGGGGCGTCGGTCAACAGGCACTGGGCGCGCTGCGTCTTGGGGAAGGCGATCACGTCGCGGATCGATTCGGCGCCGCTCATCATGGTGACGATACGGTCGAGGCCGAAGGCCAGGCCGCCGTGCGGGGGCGCGCCGTATTTCAGCGCGTCGAGCAGGAAGCCGAACTTCAGTTGCGCTTCCTCGTCGCCGATTCCCAGGGCGCTGAACACCTTCGATTGCATCGCCGAGGAGTGGATACGCACCGAGCCGCCACCGATCTCCCAACCGTTCAGGGCCAGGTCGTAGGCCTTGGCCAGGCAGGCGCCGGGATCGGATTCCAGCAGGTCTTCGTGACCGTCCTTGGGCGCGGTGAAGGGATGGTGGCAGGCGCTCCAGCGGTGATTTTCCTCGTCGAACTCGAACATCGGGAAGTCGACCACCCACAGCGGCCGCCACGCTTCGCCGGTGAGGTGGTTCCGTTCGTGGCCGATCTTGAGGCGCAATGCGCCAAGGGCGTCATTGACGACCTTCGCACGGTCGGCGCCGAACAGGATCAGATCGCCGTTCTGTGCGCCGCTGCGCTCTAAGATCGCCGTTATCGCGGCGTCGTGCAGGTTCTTGACGATCGGCGACTGCAGGCCGTCGCGGCCATGGGACATTTCGTTGACCTTGATCCAGGCCAAGCCGCGGGCGCCGTAGATCTTGACGAACTCGGTGTAGGCATCGATTTCGCTGCGCGAGATCGTGCCGCCGCCGGGGATGCACAGCGCCGCCACCCGGCCGCCGTTGCTGGCCGGGCCGCTGAACACCTTGAAGTCTACGTCGCGCATGACGTCGGTCAGCTCGGTCAGTTCCAGGGTCACGCGCAGGTCGGGTTTGTCCGAACCGAAGCGGTGCATGGCTTCGGCGTAGCTCATGCGCGGGAAGGGGGCGGGCAGTTCGACCGCGAGCGCCTCGCGGAACACCGTGCGCAGCATCTCCTCCATCAGCGCCGTGATCGAGACCTCGTCCATGAACGAGGTCTCGATATCGATCTGGGTGAACTCCGGCTGGCGGTCGGCGCGCAGATCCTCGTCGCGGAAGCACTTGGTGATTTGGTAGTAGCGGTCGAAGCCGGCCACCATCAGCAACTGCTTGAACAATTG
>JAJXTQ010000201.1 GCA_021783685.1 Pseudomonadota bacterium
AGCACGCGGCGGCCGTTGTTGCGCAGGCCAATCCCGGGGTCATCCAGATTGGTGCGTGCCATGTCCACCCGCATATCGGTGCTCGGGCCATATTCGGTTTTCGCGTGCCGCGCCTGCGTACTCGGCTTGGCCAGTTTTCCGTCCATGGCCGTTCCGGCCGGCATGGCGTGCTTGCTGTGGTCCATGGCCATGCCGCCGTGGTTCATACCGCTCATGCCAGCCGTCCCATTCTTGCCGCCGGAACTGCCGTGATCCATACCGGCCATGCCGCCGCCCATGTCGCCCATCATGTCTTCCATGGTCAACGATTCGGGCTTGTCCGGTTTCGGCACCGCGGCAGTCAGCCCGTGACGGGTGGCAAGCGTGCCGCGCGCGAAGCCGGTGCGATCCATCGACTGCGCGAAGATCGTGTAGGCGTCATCCCTGGGGGTAACGATCACGTCGTAGGTTTCGGCCACGCCGATGCGGATCTCATCCACCGTCACCGGCTCGACATCCTGGCCATCGGCCTGCACCACGGTCATCTTCAGTCCGGGAATACGCACATCGAAGAACGTCATCGCGCCGGAGTTGATCAAACGCAGCCGCACGCGCTCGCCCGGACGGAACAGCCCGGTCCAGTTACCGGACGGGGTGGTGCCGTTAACAAGATAGGTGTAGGTGTAAGCGGAGATGTCGGCCAGATCGGTCGGATTCATGCGCATCTCGTTCCACATCTTGCGTTTGTCGAACGCCGCCTTGAATCCGTCGCGCGAGACGTCGCGAAAGAAATCGACCACCGTGGGCTGGTTGAAGTTGTAGTAGTCGCTTTGCACCTTGAGCTTGGCGAAGACGCGCATGGGATCTTCGTCGGTCCAGTCCGACAACTGCACGACGTAGTCGCGATCCGCCTGGATCGTCTCACCGCCGGCCGCTTCGATGACGATGGCGCCGTACATGCCGGTCTGCTCCTGCATGCCGGAGTGCGAGTGGTACCAGTAGGTGCCGGTCTGCTCCACCTTGAAGCGGTAGGTGAACGTTTCCCCCGGCGGGATGCCCTTGAAGCTGATTCCCGGCACCCCGTCCATGTCGAAGGGCAAGAGAATGCCGTGCCAGTGAATGGACGTGTCCACCGGGAGCCGGTTGGTGACGCGGATGGTCACGGTATCGCCCTCCCGCCAATGCAGCGTTGGGGCTGGAATCGAACCGTTGATGGTCGTCGCCATGCGCGGCGTCCCGGTGAAGTTGACTGGCGTTTCCGCGATCACGAGGTCAAATTCCGTACCCTTGAGGACCGGGGCGCTGCCTATCGCGGTGTCGGTGGCATTCGCCCAGACCGGCTTGATGGCCGACGGCAAGCCAAGCAGAAGACCGCCCGCCGCAAGCCCCTGAACGAACCGACGGCGCGGCAGGTCCGGCACCGCCAAAGAAAGCGTAGAACTAGGCATCAAACAATGTTTCATGTGGGGCATCCCTCCAATTCAGATTTGACTGCATCCTGAGGGGGCGCATCCAACATGAATCTGACGACTGCATTACAAATGTGTAATGCGGTGCCGCTGCAGGTGTGGGCTGTGGCAGGATGCAACCATCCAAGTTAGTCTCCTGAATATGAAAATCCTGATCGTCGAAGATGAGCCCAAGACAGGCGATTACCTGAAGCAGGGGCTCACCGAGGCCGGCTTCGTCACGGATCTGGCGCGCGATGGATGGGACGGGCTCGAACTCGCCAAAGCAGGCCACTACGACCTGATGATCCTGGATGTGATGCTGCCCGGCATCAACGGCTGGCAGGTGCTCGAAGGCGTGCGCCGGGCCGGGGTCGACATACCGGTGCTGTTCCTGACGGCGCGCGACCAGGTGGAGGACCGGGTCAAGGGGCTGGAACTGGGGGCCGACGATTATCTGGTAAAGCCTTTCGCCTTTGCAGAGCTGCTGGCCCGGGTGCGCAGTCTGGTACGCCGCGGGCATGGCAGCCTGGAATCCCCCGTCCTCAAGGCGGCCGATATGGAGCTGGATCTTCTACGGCGACGCGCTACGCGGGCGGGGCGCAAGATCGAGCTGACCGCCAAGGAATTTGCCCTGTTGGAGCTGTTTCTGCGCCACCAGGGCGAAGTGCTGCCGCGCAGCCTGATTGCTTCACAGGTCTGGGATATGAATTTCGACTCCGACACCAATGTCATCGACGTCGCGGTACGCCGGCTACGGGTCAAGATCGACGAGGGCTTCGAGCCCCGGCTCATCCACACCGTGCGCGGAATGGGCTATGTACTGGAAGCCGGCCCGGTAGGTGCGGCCTCATGAAATCCCTCTCGCTGACCGCCCGGATCAGCCTGCTCTTTGCTGTGGCGGCAGCGTTGGTCCTGCTTGTAACGGGCTATTTCCTGACGCAAGAGGTGGAAGACCATTTTGAAGAGGAGGACCGGATCGAACTCAGTGGCAAGCTGGCGCTCGTCCGCAACCTGTTCACGCAAGCCTCGAACAGCAAGACCCTGGACCGTCTGCCGCAGCAACTGGACGACGCCTTGGTGGGCCATCATGGGCTCGCCGTCGCCGTGACAGATGCGACGGGAAATATCTGGTTCGCCACCGCGGGCGCGGATTTTCCGCGCACGCTGCTGCAAGCCTGTCAGGCGCGGCCGGCGGCGTGCACGGAGGGTACCTTGCATCAATGGGTGCAAAACGGCGTCAGCCATCGGGGCATGGCCGCGTCGATCACGGCAGGCAGCGGCGGGCCCTACACCGTGGCCGTGGCACAGGACATCGAGCACCATGCGCTTTTCATGGACACCTTCCGCTCGGTGCTGGGAATCGCCATTACGCTGGCCGCCCTGGCCATGGCTGGCCTGGGCTGGATCGTCACCCGCTGGGGACTTTTGCCTTTGCGCCAGGTCACCGACACCGTGGCCGGCATTTCTGCCGAACGTTTGGGTGCGCGCCTTCCGGCTTCGGGGCTTCCGGCCGAACTCATGCCGCTTGCTACCGCTTTCAATGCCATGCTGGCCCGTCTGGATGAATCATTCCGGCGGCTTTCGGAGTTTTCCTCCAACATCGCGCACGAACTGCGCACGCCCATCTCCAACCTCATGACCCAGACCCAGGTCGCGCTTTCCGGTGCGCGCGACAACAACGAATACAAGGAAGTCCTCTACTCCAGCCTGGAAGAATACGAACGCATGGCCCAGATGGTCGGCGACATGCTCTATCTTGCCCAGGCCGACAACGGCCTTCTCACCCCGGGCCGGGAAAGCGTCAACCTTGCCGATGAAACACAGGGCCTGTTCGATTATTTCGAAGCGTGGGCGGAGGAGCGCGGCGTTTCGCTGGCCCTGGCGGGATCGGCCACCGTGCCTGGCGACCGGCTGATGCTGCGGCGTGCGCTCAGCAACCTCTTATCGAACGCCATTCGGCATACGCCACCTGGCCAGACCGTGAGCGTATTGCTGGCGATGCAGGGCGACAAGGCCGTCATTACCGTCGAGAATCCCGGCCCCGAAATCCCGGCCGAGCACCTCCCCCGGCTCTTCGACCGTTTCTACCGTATCGACCCTTCGCGTCAACGCAAAGGCGATGGCGCCGGGCTGGGGCTTGCCATCGTCAAATCCATCATCGACGCGCATGGGGGTTCGATCCAGGCCGTATCCACCCGCCAGGCGACACAGTTCCAGCTCACCTTGCCGGCCTTGACGAGATAATGTCCATGTCTCTTGCTAACGACTTCGTATGCCGCCTTGCCTGGCTGGGCCGCACACGCTAAAGTCAACCCATGCGTCGACTTCGGGTATTCCTCTTCCTGCTGCTTTCCATTGCGGTTCCGCTGCAGGGCTACGCGCATTTCGCGCAGCCGCTGGTGCCCTGCCCGATGGGAGCCGCCGCCATGATGGCGCTGGTGGATGCCGATGCCGCGCACGATTGCTGCGAGGATGCCGAGACCGCCGCAAAGACCGGAAAGACCTGCAAGTCCGGTCAGCCCTGCCAGACCGGCGGCCAGCATTTTTCGGTGTACACCTCCGGCCTGCTGCCGCAGGAACCGGTTCCGGCCACCCGCTTCCCGCACATCGCTGCGGACATGTTTTCCTTCGACCCGGCCGCCGCCTGGCGACCGCCAGCCCAACGCTGACTCCCTGAACCGAGTGCTGCACTGCGTCCGCCCGAGCGGACGCCGCTGCGGCCGTTTCGCGTCCTCCCCGTTGCCGGTCAGAGGGTCGCCGTTCTCGCAAGGAGTTGGAACATGGTCATTTCCCTGTCTGCCGCCCGCCTGTGGCGGCCCCCGGTTTGCCGCACGGCTGTGCTGCTCGTGTGGGCAGGTCTCGCCGGATCGGTCTGCGCCGGGCCGCTTTCATTCGACGACGCGCTGGCGCTGGCCGTGCGCGAAACCCCGGTGCTGCGTGCGGAGTCTGCGCAGATCGATGCGGCCCGCCAGGCGGC
>JAJXTQ010000202.1 GCA_021783685.1 Pseudomonadota bacterium
CCGAACGGGTGGAGGTGGAAGCCTACAAAGTCTACGACGGCGACGGCAGCGGCATCACCGAGCTGGTCGCGGGCAGCTCCAGCGGCAGCCAGCTCGGCCTCGCCAGCGTGCAGGCCGACAACGACGCCTTCGTCGCGGCGGTCGA
The DNA here is from genome assembly GCA_021783685.1 of Pseudomonadota bacterium. The sequence continues at coordinate 146 of JAJXTQ010000202.1, forward strand.
TCCCGTCGCGCTGAAAGGCAATCTCGATACCGGCGCGGCGGGCGTGTATCTGACCCCCGGCGTCGAAGTGCGCAATCCGCTCGAAGCCGGCGTCGCCAACAGCGGCGACATCGCGCTGACCGCGGACTGGAACCTCAATCCGCTGCGCCACAACGGCGAAGCCGGCGTGCTGACCGTACGCGCGGGCGGCACGCTCGATGTGGCGGCGAATCTCAGCGATGGTTTCAGCACGGCGACTACGAGCGGCACGCTGCAAACCAGCCCGGTCGGCTGGTCCTACCGTCTGGCGGCCGGCGCCGACCTCGGCGCGGCCGACCCACTGGCGATTCAGTCCGGCTCCTCTGCCGACCTGATTGTGGCGGCGGGCAAGCTGGTGCGTACCGGCACAGGCGATATCGACGCAGTGTCGGCGGGCGATGTCATTCTCGCCGATGGTGCGGCGCTGTATACGGCGGGCGTCAATACGCCTGCAGTGACTGATTTCGGCAATGTCTTGACCGGCAGTGCTTTCCCGACCGACGGCGGCGATGTACGGATACGCGCCGGCGGCTCAGTGGTTTCGGAAGTGCTGTTGCCTGGTGAAATCACCGATTGGCTGTATCGGCAAGGTAGAACAGGGGTTACTAGCAGCCTTAAATTTCAGTACCGCTCACCGGGTTGGTGGCCGCAGATCAGCCAGTTCAAGAACGGCGTTGCGGCCTTGGGCGGGGGCGATGTGAGTATCGATGCAGGCGACAGTGTGGCCAACCTGCTGGCGGCTACGGTGACCAACGCGCGCCAGCCAGCCGTATACGGCCAGACAGTGGACGCGAGCCTGCAGGTGATTCAGGGCGGCGGCGACCTGGTCGTACGTGCGGGCGGCGATATCGTGGGCGGGCTGTTTACCGTCGATAGAGGAACCGGCAGTATCGAGTCGGGCGGAGCGGTCGTCGAAGGGCTGGCGCGCGCCAATCTGACCACGGCCACCGTGCTGGCGCTGGCCGATGCGAGCACAAGCATCACGGCGCGCGGCGGCGTGGAACTGGAGTCGGTGATCAACCCCACCCTTGTCGCGCAATCTTCCGCAAATACCGCAAGCTATCGCGAAACCTACTTCGTCTCGTATAGCGAGGACAGTGCGGTGCGTCTGTCGTCGGTGGCCGGCGACACAGTATTGAAGAGTCCCGTTGACAGCATAGTCGGGTCGGGATTTTATCCCGGCACGCTGGAAGCTGTCGCGCTCCAGGGCGATCTCGTCATCGAAGACGGTTTCACGCTGATGCCCTCGGCGGTTGGCGATCTGCGTCTGCTGGCAGGCGGCTCTGTTGAAAAGTACGGCTCTGATTTTATCTGGATGTCCGATCTGTCGGCGTCCAGCTTGCCCACGCTTGCCAAGCCAACCAATACTGTTGGTGATGTCGATGCGCTGAAGCTCGTGAAGACGAAGGAAAGCGATAACCACAGCCCTGAATTGATCCATCAGGACGATACGCAGTCTGCCTACATCGTTGCGCGTAGCGGCGATATCGTCGATTTCCGCGACGGTGGCGAAACGAGTGTTTTCATCAATCTGGCCAAACCGGCCATTTTCCAGGCCGGTACGGATATCCAGAATGTCACCGTGGTGGGGCAGAACATCGCCGCCGACGATGTCACGCGCTTCATCGCCGGTGGCGACATTGTGTTTTCTACCGTACGCAGCCTGATTTCCGGCGATATCTCTTCGAACCCGACCCCGACGGCGGGCATCGCCATCGGCGGCCCCGGCCGGGTGGAAGTCATCGCCGGCGGCGACATCGATCTGGGGGCGTCCAACGGCGTGGTTTCGCGCGGCAATCTGGCGAATCCCTATCTGCCCGAAGGCGGCGCCGACCTGCTGTTGGTGGCCGGGGCGGCGGCGCGCGATGCCGACGGCAATGCGCAGGCGTTCAGCGCGGCGCTGCTGGATCCGCAGGCAGTGGAGGGCTTCTTCGACGAACTGCTGGAGTCGGCCGAGGCCAGCAAAACCGACAAGGACTACAGCCAGGGCGAAGCCGCCATCGAGGCGCTGTTCCCCACCGGAACGGCCGCCGCGCCGCTGAGCTACGACGGCGATATCAGCCTGTTCTTCAGCCAGACGAAAACCGAGCAGGGCGGCAGCATCCAGATGCTGACGCCGGGCGGCGGGGTGAATGCCGGCCTCGCCAGCGTCACCGGTTTCGAGCGCGAAGCTGCCAACCTGGGCGTCATCACCGTGCGCGGGGGCGACATCCAGGCCTACGTGCGCGACGATTTCCAGGTCAATAGCAGCCGCGTGTTCACCGTCTCCGGCGGCGACATCCTGTTGTGGTCGGCGCTCGGCAACATCGACGCCGGCAAGGGCGCCAAAACCGCCAGCGCCACGCCGCCGCCGATACTGCGTATCGACAAGAACGGCAATTTCGTGCTGGACGTCAGCCAGTCCATCGCCGGCAGCGGCATCGGCGGGCTGAGCAGCGACAGCAATGTGGTGCTGATCGCGCCCACCGGCGATATCAATGCGGGCGATGCGGGTATCCGCGCCGGCGGCAACCTGACCCTCGGCGCCAACCGGGTGCTCGGCGCGGACAACATCCAGGTCGGCGGCGTATCAGCCGGCGTACCGGTGTCCAACAGCGGCGCGGCGGCAGCAGCGGCAACCAGCGCGGGCAACGTGGGCAGCGAAGCGACCTCGGCGACCGCCGGGCTGTCGCAGAGCCTGGCCGACTCCGTGCGCGCGGCGGAAGACATGAAGAACGCGTTCAAGCCGACCTTCATTACTGCGGAGGTGGTGGGGCACGGCGAGTGATGACGCGGGCTGCGGTATGGGCACCGTCCGCTGCGTCGGGAAAGTATTCCCGACCTACCGCAAGCCTGCGATGCCAGGCCTTTGCGAGGGACAACAATTAACGGCTAAATAGCCTTTCTAAAAGCTCTTTCACCGTTAAGTATTGGCGGTAGCGCGTCGTAGGTCGGCAATACCTTGCCGACACGCGGTATGGTGCCGACACGCGATATGGGCGCCGTCCACTGCGTAGGGAAAGTATTCCCGACCTACCGCAAGCCTGCGATGCCAGGGTCTTTTCGAGGGACAACAATTAACGGTTAAATAGCCATGAACAATCCCGGATTGGTCTTGATCACCGCGCCGACGTTTTCTGCCCGGAAAGCGCAGCCAGGCGCGTCTCGATTTCTTCTGCGGGAAGGCTGCCATCGACCCGTTTGCCGTTGCTGAAAACGATGGCTGGGGTGCCCATCATGCCCAGTTGCGCCGCCAGTTCGCCGATCGCCTGAACGGGTGTTTCGCACGGGGTGGCGGACGAAACCAGCTTGCGATCCAGCATGTAATCCGACCAGGCTTGCGAGCGGTCCGGCGCGCACCAGATGGCATCCGCTTTCGCCGTGGCGCCGGGGTGTAACTCTTCCAGCGGATAGAGGAAGGTGTAAATCGAAACGTTGTCGAGCTTCGCCAGTTCCTTTTCCAACGCCTGGCAGTAAGGGCAATCGGGGTCGGAAAACACCACGAGCTTGCGTTCGCCTGCGCCGCGACGCGTGAGGATGGCCTTGTCCATGGGCAGGCTGGCCAGGTCGACGGTCTGCAGGGCTTCGATGCTTTTCTGCGTGAGGTTGGTCTTGGTTTTGGTGTCTTTCATCGGGCCGGAAAGCATGTACTCGGCTTGCGCATCGACATAAATGATCGAGTTGTTGGCGTAAACCTCGAACAGGCCCGGTATGGGGGTGGGGTTGATTGCCTTGATCACGGCGCCCGGGAAACGTTCGGTCAGAACTTTTGTAATCGTGGCGTCGTCGGCTTGAGCCGTGCTGGCAAGCGCAAGACAGAGCAGGGTGGCGATGCGTTTCATGATGTGTCTTTCAGTAGGGGCGAAGAAGGCGGGCAAAGCCAGCGCTGCTGACTATCCGGTTGGGTCGTTCACTGTAAAAGGGATGCGTAACAGGCGTATGACAACCCGGGCCCGGCATTCGAATCCGTATGAGCCGTTCGGCTCATACGCGGGCGGTTTGATGACACATTTGTTTAAACGATGATTCGCTAGGATGGCGTCAGATACGCGACAAGCGTGCGATTTTATTCAACCCTCCAGCGGAGTTTCCATGACCCTCAAACCCATCCCGGCCTTGTTGCTGGGTCTCGTCTTTTCCGGCGCAGCACAGGCCGCTGCACCGGTCACCTTCGACAAGCTGTGGACCACGCCCAGCACGGC
>JAJXTQ010000203.1 GCA_021783685.1 Pseudomonadota bacterium
GGATAGAGCATAGATGCCGTCAGTACGTGTCAAAGAGAACGAACCTTTCGACGTGGCCCTGCGCCGTTTCAAGCGCTCCTGCGAAAAAGCCGGAGTCCTGGCCGAAGTCCGCCGCCGCGAGTACTACGAAAAACCGGCCTGGGCGCGCAAGCGCAAGGCCGCCGCCGCCGTGAAGCGCCACGCCAAGAAGCTCCAGCGCGAATCCCGCAAATTCCAGAAAATGTACTGACCGCGCGTTCTCCGGGTTGAAGCCGGCGCGGTGCCGGCTTCGTGGGCTGTCCATTCCAACCGAGCCCTGCGCATGACCGAATCCGGCCTCAAAATCCGGCTGCAAGACGCGATGAAAGCGGCGCTGCGCGCCCGCGAACGGGCGCGTCTCGATGCCATCCGGCTGATGCTGGCGGAAGTCCAACGCATCGAGGTCGACGAACGCATTGCGCTCGACGACGCGCGGGTGCTCGCCGTGCTCGACAAGATGACCAAGCAGCGGCGCGACTCCGCGGCCCAGTACCGCAGCGCGGGACGGGAAGAACTCGCCGCGCAGGAACTGGCCGAGATCGAGATCATCGCCAGCTTTCTGCCCACCGCATTGACCGCCGACGAGATCACTGCCCTGATCGAGCAGGCCATCGCCAGCAGCGGCGCCAGCTCGGCGCGCGACATGGGCAAGGTCATGGCGATACTGAAGCCCGAGCTCCAGGGCCGTGCCGACATCGGCGCGGTCAGCGCCCAGGTAAAAGCCCGCCTGGGTTGAATCCCGCCCATCCCTGGGCTCCCGGCGAGCCGGTTCTCCGATACCCGAGCCCGTGTTTCAATAGGCTCCGTATGGCCGGCCGCATCCCGCAATCCTTCATCGACGACCTGCTCGATCGCACCGACATTGTCGATGTCATCGGGGAGCGCCTGGAACTGCGCCGCGCGGGCAGCAACCACAAGGCTCGCTGCCCGTTTCACGAAGAAAAAACCCCCTCTTTCTCGGTCAACCAGGAACGGCAGTTCTATTACTGCTTCGGCTGCAACGCAGGCGGCAATGCCATCGGCTTTGTGATGGCCCATGACCACATCGACTTTATCGCGGCCGTCGAATACCTCGCCCACCGCGCCGGCGTGGAAATCCCCCGCGAAACCGACACCGCCCCGGCCACGCGTCGCAACGAGCCCCTGTTGACCCTGCTCGACCGCGCCCAGACCTGGTACCGCACGCAACTGCAGGACCACCCCGCCGCCGCGCAGGCGACCGATTACCTCAAGCGGCGCGGCGTAGCGGCGGAGATTGTCCAGGAATTCGGCATCGGCTTTGCCCCGCCCGGCTGGGACAATCTCATCCGCTTTCTCGACGCCGGGAGCGATACCCACGCAGAACGTACCGTCAGCGCAATTACCCTGCTGGTGGAGTCCGGACTTGCCGTCGCCCGGGAATCCGGCGACGGTCACTACGATCGCTTCCGCCACCGCATCATGTTTCCGATCCGCGATGCGCGTGGCCGCACCCTGGGTTTCGGCGGCCGGGTGCTGGGCGACGACCAGCCCAAGTACCTGAACTCCCCCGAAACCCCGGTATTCCACAAGGGCCGCGAACTTTACGGCCTGTACGAGGCGCGCACCCACTTGCGCAGCGGCGCCCCGCTGCTGGTGGTCGAAGGCTATATGGACGTGGTGGCGCTGGCCCAGTTCGGGATTCGCAACGCGGTGGCAACCCTCGGCACCGCTGTCACCGACGAGCACATCGCCAAGCTGTTTCGCCACACCAGCGACCTGGTGTTCTGCTTCGATGGCGACACCGCTGGTCGTCGCGCCGCGAGCCGCGCTCTGGATATCTGCCTGCCGGCACTCGACGACGGGCGCGCGGTGCGTTTCATGTTCCTGCCGGACGGCGAAGACCCCGACACCCTGGTGCGGCGCATCGGCAGCGGCGAGTTCTCGCAACTGATCGCGTCGGCTCAGCCACTCTCGGAATTTCTGTTCGCCACGGCGGCGAGCGAACTGGACCTCGCGCTACCCGATGATCGCGCCCGCTTCTGCCAGCGCGCGGCGCCCATGATTCACCGCCTGCCGCCGGGCGTGTTGCGGCAACTGCTGCTGAGCGAGCTGGCGACCCGCGCGGGGATTCCCGCCTCAACCCTGGAGCAGCTCACCGCGCCCCGCGCCGGCGCCGGGCCCCGTGCCGCCGACCTTCCGGAGCATCGCAAGACACCCGGCACGGTGACCGAGCCGCCCGCACCCGCACCCCGGGAAACAACTTCAAGACCGGGTCGCAACTACAAGACACCACTGGTCCACCACTTGCTGGCGCTGCTTCTGCATCACCCCCGCCTGTGTACGGAACTCGCAGCAACGCTCGAACCCCTGCGGGGCGAAGCCATTCCCGATCTGGAGCTCGTCTTCAAGGTGTATGAGCTGCTTCAAAAAAATCCCGGATACACCTTCAACCATGTGCTGAGCTACTGGCACGGGATGCACGGTCAGGAGCAGCGCAATCTACTGGCCAGAATCGCCGCCAACGAGTTGCTACTGGCACCGGAAGCCGCGGCGGGGGACCATCTCGCCGAGGCACGCGGAATCATCGCGCGGCTCCAGGATCTGGCCGAGCGCGACAAGCCGGCGGCGGCGCGCCTGCGCGGTTTGCTCGATCGCGACGCCCTCTCGGCGGAAGATCGCGCGCGCATCCGAGCGCTCATCCTGGAGCTGTCGACACGAATCCCGAACGATCCTATAATCACCGAAGCAAAACAACGTGTTATGCAATCTTTATAAGGCAAATTAGATGCTTGCATCGGGTTGCAATCGGTGGCTTGACACCCCATTAATTGGGTACAATGCGCCGCTTTATCCGCGCGCCCCCCACCAGAGCGATCAATGAGCGAAATTCAGCAGCAGTCCCGTATTCGTGAACTCATCAGCAAAGGCCGCGAGCAGGGTTACCTGACCTATGCCGAGGTGAACGATCACCTGCCGGAAGACATTTCCGATCCCGATCAGGTCGAAGACATCATCCAGATGATCAACGACATGGGGATCAATGTGTTCGAGGCTGCCCCGGACGCCGACACCCTGTTGATGACCTCGGGGGACGCCGCTCCCGACGAAATCGCCGCCGCCGAGGCCGCCGCCGCCCTGGCCGCGGTGGAAACCGAACAGCATCGCACCACCGACCCGGTACGCATGTACATGCGCGAGATGGGCTCGGTCGAACTCCTCACCCGCGAAGGCGAAATCGAAATCGCCAAGCGCATCGAGGAAGGTATCCGGGAGATCATGGCGGCATTGGCCGAATGGCCCGGTGCCGTCGACGCCGTGCTCGCCGAATACGACCTCATCGCCACGGGCGAGCGCCGCCTGGCCGACATCATCGCCGGCTATCTGAACCCCATGGACAATGTCCCGTCCGCACTGTCGATCGCCACCAAGGCGGCCGAACTGGCCGCCGCCAAGGCCGAGAACGCCGAGGATGACGATGACGACGCTGCCGATACCGACGTGGAGGAAGACGATGGCGGTCTTGACATCGAAGAGGCCCGCCGCCGCTTTGACAGCATCCGCCGCCAGAACGACAAGACCAAGCGCTCCCTCGCGCGCGGCGACCGCAAGAGCAGCGCCGTCCAGAAAAACCTCACGGAACTCAGCGAGCTGTTCAAATACCTGAAGCTGACCCCCAAGCAGTTCGACCCGCTGATTCGCCAGGTTCAGGAAAGGATCGCCGAGGTCCGCAAACAAGAACGCAACATCATGGTGCTCTGCGTCAAGCGGGCCCGCATGCCGCGCACTGAGTTCATTGAAGGTTTTCCCGGTAACGAGACCAACACCAAATGGCTGGCGACGCTGACCCGCCGCAAGCAGCCCTATGCGGAGGCGCTCAAGGCACACCAGGAGGAAATCGTCCGGATTCAGCAGCGCCTGGCGGTCAACGAAACCGAAACCGGCCTCAGCATCGCGCAGATCAAGGATATCAACCGCCGCCTCTCCATCGGGGAAGCCAAGGCGCGCCGCGCCAAAAAGGAGATGGTCGAAGCCAACCTGCGCCTGGTGATCTCCATCGCCAAGAAATACACCAACCGCGGCCTCCAGTTCCTCGATCTGATCCAGGAAGGCAACATCGGCCTGATGAAGGCGGTGGACAAGTTCGAATACCGTCGCGGCTACAAATTCTCGACCTATGCCACCTGGTGGATCCGGCAGGCCATCACGCGCTCCATCGCAGACCAGGCGCGCACCATCCGCATTCCGGTCCACATGATCGAAACCATCAACAAGCTCAACCGCATCTCGCGGCAGATGCTTCAGGAGATGGGCCGCGAGCCCACGCCCGAAGATTTGAGC
>JAJXTQ010000204.1 GCA_021783685.1 Pseudomonadota bacterium
AACACGCTGTGCTCAAAGAGCGCAATCAGGGCTCCCAGCGTCTGCGGCGTCAGGCGATCGGCGAGCAGGGTATTGCTCGGGCGATTGCCTTCGAACACCCGGTGCGACGCCAGCCATTCCGGCGTGCCCTCGGCGCGCACCTCGGCCAAGGTCTTGCCGAAGGCCAGCGCCTCGCTCTGCGCGAACAGGTTCGCCATCAACAGGTCGTGATGGCGGCCGAGTGGATTCAAGGGCTGGCAGAAGCCGATGAAGTCGCACGGGATCAGCCGGGTTCCCTGGTGGATCAACTGATAGAAGGAATGCTGGCCGTTGGTGCCGGGCTCGCCCCAGACCACCGGGGAGGTCTGATAGTCGATGCGTGCGCCGTCCAGCGTGACGTGCTTGCCGTTGCTCTCCATGGCCAGTTGCTGCAGGTAGGCGGGGAAGCGCTTCAGATATCGATCGTAGGGCAGCACCGCGACCGTCTGCGCGCCGAGGAAGTTGCTGTTCCACACCGCCAGCAAGCCCATCAGCACCGGCAGGTTCTGCGCCAGGGGAGCGCTGCGAAAGTGCTGGTCCATGGCGCGGAAGCCGACGAGCAGCGCGCGGAAATTCTCGGGCCCGACGGCGATCATGGTCGACAGGCCGATCGCCGAGTCCATCGAATAGCGCCCGCCGACCCAGTCCCAGAAGCCGAACATGTTTTCGGTATCGATGCCGAAGCCGGCCACCGCCTCGGCGTTGGTCGAGACGGCGACGAAGTGTCTGGCCACCGCCCGGGGGTCGCCGAGCCTGGCCAGGCTCCAGGCGCGGGCGCTGCGGGCGTTGCTCAGGGTCTCCAGCGTGGTGAAGGTCTTCGAACAGACGATGAACAGGGTCTCTTCCGGGTCGAGATCGCGCGTGGCTTCCGCAAGATCGCTGCCGTCGACGTTGGAGACGAAGCGCAATGTCAGGTCGCGCTGGCTGTAGTGGCGCAACGCTTCGTGCGCCATCACCGGGCCCAGGTCGGAGCCGCCGATGCCGATATTGACGACGTTGCGGATGCGTTTGCCGGTGTGCCCGCGCCATTGTCCGCTGCGGACCCGGTCAGAGAATGCCGCCATGCGTTGCAGAACGGCATGGACTTCGGCCACGACATCGACGCCATCGACCACGATGCGCTCGGTCTCGGGGGCGCGCAGCGCGGTGTGCAGCGCTGCGCGCCCCTCCGTCACGTTGATCCGCTCGCCCCGGAACATCGCGGCGATGCGGCCGCTCAGGCCGCATTCCTCGGCGAGCCGGAGGAGCAGCCGGAGGGTCTCGTCGCTGATGCGGTTCTTCGAGTAGTCGAGGTAGATGCCGGCCGCCTCCAGGCAGAGGCGCTCGCCCCGGCCGGGATCCTCGGCGAAGATTTGCCGCAGATGGCGATCGCGGATCGTCGCGCAATGCGCTTCAAGTGCCCGCCAGACCGGGCGCCCGGTCAGGCTTTCCGTCGGTGCGCCGCTCATGCCCGCCTCCCCTGATCGAAAATCGTCGGATTGGAAGTGAGCCCGGCCAGCGAAAACTCCTCGATGTAGCGGCTGAGCGTGCCGCTGGTGAGCAGATCGCGGGTGATGTTGTCGAGCCAGAGGCTTTGGCCCAGGTCGTGAAGCTGTCTCGTCGCATTCATGTCTTCTCCTGTTTGCCCTCGGTGGGCAAGCCCGCCTGCCCGGCGCATTCTATCCGCGGCAGAACGGCGGCGATCTCAGCGGCCGAGCGTGATCGCCAGGAAGCAGAGGTAGAGGCCGCCATTGACCAGCAGCGCCCAGATGCGCAAGCCGCCGGAGCGGGCTTGGAATCGCAGCCAGGCGACGGCGAGCAGGGTGACCACGACCCCGGTCAGCACTTCGATGCGCGGCTGCCAAGGGGTGAGCATGATGCCGATGGCCGGCAGCAGCGTGCCCTGGAAGACCATCGCGCCGGTGATGTTGCCCATCGCCAACGTGTCCTTGCCGCGCCGGACCCAGAGGATGCTGTTGACCTTCTCCGGCAGTTCGGTCGCGATCGGGATGATCAGCAGCGACAAGAGCAGCGCCGATATGCCTAAGATCTGCGCGGCCCCCTCGACCCCGCGGATGAAGCCCTTGGCGCCGAAGACCAGCAGCGCCAGGCCCGCGCCGAGCTGCAGCAGGATGGTCGGCAGGCCCTCCGGCAGCCCGATCCGGGCGAGCAGCATGCGCTCGCCGGCCGCGGTGCCGTGCCCTTCCTCGACCAGCTTGGCCGAGGCGCGCAGGGTGAGGAGCAGATAGACGAAGTAGATCAACACCAGCGCGAAACTCAGCGCGCCCCGGACATAGCGGGCCTGGTGCGGGATGAACATGGCCACGGCGGCGAGCGCGAAGGCCGCCAGAAAGAAGTCGAGATCGCGCACCAGGCCGCCATGCTCGGGGTGCACGCGGCCGGCCGCGCCGCGCCGGGCGAGGACCGACAGCGCCATCAGGCTGACGGACAGGGTGGAGAGCATCAGCGGCGCGCCGAGAATGGCGCCGACCCCGATCTCCTCATTGACGTTCAAATGGGCCGGCCCGGCGAGCAGCGCCAGGAGCGGCACCAGGGTCTCGGGCAGCGCCGTGCCGACCGCGGCGAACAGCGAACCGGTGACGCCCTCCGAGATCCCGAGCCGCTGGCCCAGGTGCTCCAGCGCATTGGTGAACAGTTCCGAGGCCAGCAGGATGAGCAGGAGCATCAGCAGCAGCTCGGCGAGAATTCCGCTCATTGATAGGCGAGTCCCATCAGCGGCATCAGCAGGACGCGAATCAGCAACTGGCGCCGGGCGGGGAGTTCGCGGGTTTGCGCTTCCATCGGTCACCTCTATTCAATCGGGAGAGCTTACTGCCCGGGCCGAAAATCGACAAGCCGCGGCACCGGGGTAGAATCACGCGCTCGTCGCTGTTGCTCGCTTCTGGATGATCCGATGAAAACCGATACGCCGCACACCGTACTGCTCAAGGACTACACGCCGCCCGCTTTCCTGGTCGATAGCGTCGATCTGGATGTGGACTTTCAGGGAGGGTCCGTCGTGGTCGGCGCCCGCCTCGCCCTGCGCCGCAACCCCGCGGCATGCGATCGACAAGCGCCGCTGGTGCTGGATGGCGACGAACTGGAGACGATCGCGGTGACGATCGACGGCCTTGCCCTCGCGCCGGAAGGCTACGCGCAGGACGAATCTTCGCTGACCATTTCCGGCGTGCCCGACGCTTTCGTGCTGGAGACCGTGAGCCGCATCCTGCCGGACGCCAACACCCGGCTCTCCGGTCTGTACCGCTCCGCCGACGGCTATGTCACCCAGTGCGAGGCCCAGGGTTTTCGCCGCATCACCTGGTTCCCGGATCGTCCCGACGTGATGTCGAGGTTTACGGTGACCCTGCACGCCGACCGGGAGGCTTTGCCGCTGTTGCTCGCCAACGGCAATCCGGTGGGATCGGGCGAAGAGCCGGGTGGGCGGCATTGGGCGAAGTGGCAGGACCCGCACCCCAAGCCCTGCTACCTGTTCGCCCTGGTGGCCGCGCGGCTGGAAGTTCTGCGCGACCAGTACCGGACGCGCTCCGGGCGCCTGGTCGAGCTCGCCATTTTTGTCGAGCCGGGCAAGCTCGACCAGTGCGGCCACGCGATGGCGGCCTTGAAGAAGGCGATGCGCTGGGACGAGGAGGTCTTCGGTCTGGAGTGCGACCTCGATCATTACATGATCGTCGCGGTCGGCGACTTCAACATGGGCGCGATGGAGAACAAGGGCCTCAACATCTTCAACACCAAGTACATCCTGGCCCGGCAGGACCTCGCCAGCGACGGCGATTTCGAGAACATCGACCGGGTCGTGGCGCACGAATATTTCCACAACTGGACCGGCAACCGGGTCACCTGCCGCGACTGGTTCCAGTTGTCGCTGAAGGAAGGCCTGACCGTATATCGCGATCAGGAGTTCGGTGCCGACCTGCACGGCCGCGCCGTCAGCCACATCCGCGACGTGCGCGACCTGCGCGCCGCCCAGTTTCCCGAGGACGCGGGACCGATGGCGCATCCGGTGCGGCCGTCTTCCTACCGGGAGATCAACAATTTCTACACCGCCACGGTGTATGAGAAGGGTGCCCAGGTGGTGCGCATGATCCGCACGCTGATCGGCAAGGAGGCGTTCCGGCGCGGCATGGATCTGTACTTCGCGCGCCACGACGGCCAGGCGGTGACCTGCGACGATTTCGTCCGCGCCATGGCCGACGCTTCGGGCTGCGATCTCGGGCAGTTCATGCGCTGGTACGATCAGGCCGGAACGCCGCGGCTGACGGCGACCGGTCGCTACGACGCGAGCGC
>JAJXTQ010000205.1 GCA_021783685.1 Pseudomonadota bacterium
GTACAAGATGACCTGGGATCTGGAGAAGGAGCGGCTGAACCGGATGGGCCAGAACCACATCAGCTACAAGAACCGCGCCATCCGCGGCTGGCTGATGGAGGCGGCGGTGGCGCTGTTCTTCATGGCAGCGGCGGGCTTCGTGGGTTTGCTGGGTTATCTCGCCATCGGCTTCATCGCCCGCAACGCATTGGAACTGGCCAACTACATGGAGCACCATGGTCTGGTGCGGGTGCCGACCGAACCCATGCAGGTGCGCCATGCCTGGAACTGCAACAACCGCATGTCCAACTGGTTCTTGTGCGCGATCAACCGCCACGCCCATCACCATGCCGATGCCAGCGTCGAGTTCTGGAACCTGAAGCCCTTGGTGCATGAAGCGCCGCACGCGCCGGCCGGCTATACGACGACCTTCTTCTACGCCCTGATCCCGCCGCTTTGGTACAAGAAGATCAGCCCGCTGCTGCTGGAGTGGGACCGCACCATGGCCACGGAGGCCGAGCGTCGCTTGGCGGCGGAGCAGAACGTGAAGAGCGGCGTGTCGTATCTGGAAAACGAGACCTACGGCTACAGCCGCGAGGAACTGCTGCGTGGCAGCCAGCCTCCGCCGGATTGCAGCCTGCTGCCGGCCTGAGCCGCAACGATCGGGTCGTCTGAAGCCCGGTTCTGACCCAAAAAACGGCACACCCGGATTCCGGGTGTGCCGATTCTTTTGTCGTGCACCGAGAAACTGGATCAGGGATCAACTCAGAAAGCGCACGGCCCGCTGGAGGTAACCATAGGCCTTGGCGGGATAGGGACCCCGGATGAACTGGGCCGGAGAAAAGCGCCGGCTCTGGAACTGCACCGATTTTTTGTGCGAGAACTCCGAGAAGCCCCAGAAGCCGTGATAGGCGCCTGCGCCGCTGTCGCCAGTGCCGCCGAAGGGCATGTTGAAGTTGGCCAGGTGCACGACCGTGTCGTTGACGCAGGCCCCGCCCGAAAGGGTATCGGCCATGACGCGCTCGGCGCGCGCCCGATCCTCGTCGAAGTAATACAGCGCCAGCGGTCGTGGGCGGTCCTGGATGTAGTTCAGGGCCTCGTCCAGATTGTCCACCGCGCGGATGGGCAGTATGGGCCCAAAGATTTCCTCCTGCATTACGCGCATGTCATCGGTGACGTCGGTGATGACCGTCGGCGCGATGACGCGCTTGCCTGCGGGGATGGTTTCGCGGGCCGGGTTGATCTCGATGACGGTGGCGCCCTTGGCGCGCGCGTCCTCGATCATGGCCTGCAGGCGGTTGTAGTGCCGATCGTTGATGATCCAGGTGACATCCGGGTTGTCGGCGAGCGTCGGATAGCGCCGGCTGACCGCCTGGGTCCAGGCGTCGATGAAGGCCTGCTGGCGGTGACGAGAGATCAGCACATAGTCGGGTGCGATGCAGGTTTGCCCGGCATTGACGCCCTTGCCGAGCAGGATGCGGTTGGCGGCATTGTCGAGCGGGTAGTCGTCGGTGATGACGGTCGGCGACTTGCCGCCCAGTTCCAGCGTGACCGGGGTCAGGTTGCGCGCCGCGGCCATCATCACGCGCCGGCCGATCTCGGTGTTACCGGTGTACATCAGGTGATCGAAGGGCAGGGCGGAAAAATCGATGGCGGCCTGCACGTCCCCGGTGATCACGGCGACATAGGATTCATCGAAGATTTCCCCCAGCATGCGTTGCAGTACATCCGCCGTGCGCGGTGTCATGTCCGGCGGCTTGATCATGACGTGGTTGCCGGCGGCCAGCGCGCCGATCAGCGGCGAGAGCACCAGCATCACCGGATAGTTCCAGGCGCCCATGATGCCGACGACGCCCTTGGGCTGGTAGTAGATCCGTCCGCCGGGCAGCCCCGACAGAAGCGGCGGTCGCTTGGGTTTGGCCCAGCCCTTGATCTTGCCCTTGGTGAGCCGGATTTCGGCGAGGGCTCCCAGGACTTCGCTGGCGATGGTCTCGTGCGGTGAGCGGTGGCCGAAGTCGGCCTGCACGGCTTGCACCAGTTCATCGGTGTGGGCGCCGAGGCTGCGTGCCAGGGCTTCCAGCGCGGCAACGCGCCGGATGACATCCGGGAAGCCCTGCGCGCGCAGGGCGCGGCGCTGCTTGTCCAGGATGGCCTGATACGGATTGATCTGGGCGTCGATTTCCGCGAGCCGGGGCGGCCGGATCGAGGTGGGTTGGGGCGTACTCATGGCGTCTCCTCCGTGGCCTGTTTCATTCGTGCTGTTCGTGCCGATGGGGGCGGTTGATCGGGGAAAGTGCAGTCGCGCCCCTCCTAATGGCCTAGCACAGGAGGGTGCCTATTGCAATCCGGAGTGCCCGGGCGGGGGCGAGGAAATGCCCACGGGACGGCTGCAGAGACGATGGCGTTGATGACGGACGTCGTGGGCGTCGGCGGTGGGACGATGGCCGATGGTCTCGAGGGCGCGGGTCTGCTAGGCTGAGCCGTCCGTGCCCGCAAGGCTCAAGTCTGTGAACGTTCAGGACTTTTAGTGCAACCCATCGCGCTCTCGCCTGCGCGCCATTGGCTGAATACGCCATTGGCCGATGAATCGACGCTCTTCCCGTCGGCGTCGCAGGACGCTCTGCCTTGGTGGCGCCAGGCGGCTGAAATGGGGTGGTTCGCGCTCGCCTTGCCGGTAGCCTGGGGCGGTCGCGGCGGCAACCGGGCGGATCTTTGGGCATTGGCGGAGCGGCTGGGATGTGCCGGCGGGCCGGCCGGAGCGGTCGTGCCGGCGCTTTTCGAGGCCTTGGTCGTGCACCATTATTTCGGTCGCGCCGATGCGCCGGAGGATGTCCGCCGCGCCTTGCTGAACGGGGCGGCACTGGCTGCGGTGGCCACGTCCGAGCCCGAGGTCGGCGCCACCCCCAAGCATCTGACGACCCGCGCGGTGCGCGCCGGGAGCGGTTGGCGGCTCTCGGGCATCAAGGCGCCGGTCACCCACGGGCTCGATGCCTCGGTGTTCCTGGTCCTGGCGATCACCGGCGAGGAGGCTGGCCGGCGCCGGTTCTCCGTGTTCGCCGTGCCGCGCACCGCGGGCGGGGTGAGCCTCGAACCCTTGTCCGGCGCGATGGCGGGACATGCCCGCGTGCGCTTCGATGCGGTCGAGGTACCGCCCACCGCCCTGATCGGTCAGGAGGGCGAGGCGCTGGATGCGCTGGCCCGCCCGTTCCGGTTGCATGAGCAGGCCATGCTGCTCGCCTATGCCTTGGGCCTGATTGCGCGCCTGGGCGATGTGCTCGCGATGCAGCCGGGCATCGAGCCGGCGCGTGTCGGAGCCGCCACGGCGCCGGTGGCGGCACTGGGCGCGATCCTGGCGCATCTGGCGCGAACCGACGCCGCGGATGCGCGCTTCGAGGCCGCGCTCACGGGCGCCCTCGATCAACTCGACGCGGGGCAGCGCCTGCTGTTGCCCGAACTCAAGGGTGTGGCAGCGGCGCGTGAAACGGCCGCCGCGCTGCAGCCAGTGGCCTTTTTCCTGCTGCGCGCCAGGCCGCGCGCCCATGACCGGCTCGGCCGGTCCCTGATTCGACAATATCAGCACACAGGGAGTGTGAACGCGTGAATCCGGAACGTTTCGCCAGCGTCGAGGCCATCATCGACGATTTCGCCGAGATGGACTACATCTGCAGCCGTCGCATCGCGACCTGCCTGTTCGTGGCCCATCATCTGGGGCGGCCCATACTGGTGGAAGGGCCCGCCGGCGTCGGCAAGACCGAACTGGCCAAGACCGTGGCCCGCTATCTGGAGCAGCCGCTGGTGCGCCTGCAGTGCTACGAGGGACTCGATGAGTCCAAGGCGATCTACGAATGGAAGTACGGCAAGCAGCTGCTCTACATCCAGCTTTTGAAAGAGAAGCTGCACGAGGTGATGGGCGATGCCGCGACGCTGGAGGCGGCGACCGCACGCCTGCACGCGCATGAGGACGTGTTCTTTTCCGAACACTTCCTGGAACCGCGCCCGCTGCTCAAGGCCCTGCAGGAGCCCGAGGGCTGCGTCCTGCTGGTCGATGAAGTGGACAAGTCGGACCAGGAATTCGAGGCGCTACTGCTCGAGATCCTGTCGGATTTCCAGGTGACGGTTCCCGAGATCGGCACCATCACCGCGCAGCGACGCCCCTTCGTGCTGCTGACCAGCAACAACACCCGCGAGATGAGCGACGCGCTGAAGCGGCGCTGCCTGCATCTCTACATCCCCTATCCGGACGCGGCGCTGGAGCGGCGCATCGTGGCCGTGCGCGTGCCGGGCATCGACGCGGCGCTGCGCGACCAATTGGTGGCCTCCA
>JAJXTQ010000206.1 GCA_021783685.1 Pseudomonadota bacterium
CCCGGTTGTCATTGCGAGCCGAAGGCGAAGCAATCCTGATAGTCATGGCGCTCCAGCCGGAGTGGCTTGCGCCATCGGCCCGTCATGGACGATCCGGCCGTCGGCCAGACGCACCAGGCGGCGGGCGCCGGCGGCGATGTCCGGCTCGTGGGTGATCAGCACGACGGTGATGCCGTCGCGCTCGTTCAGTTCGGCAAACAGCGCCATGATTTCCTGGCTGGTGTGGGTGTCGAGGTTGCCGGTGGGCTCGTCGGCGAGCAGCAGCTTGGGTCGGGTCACTAGCGCCCGGGCGATGGCGACCCGCTGCTGCTGGCCGCCGGAGATCTGGTTCGGGCGGTAATTGCGGTGGGCGGCGAGACCGACCTGGTCCAGCAATTCGTTGGCGCACGCCAGCCGCTCGGTGCGACCCATGCCGCGATAGATCAAGGGTAGTGCGACGTTGTCTTCGAGGCTGGCGCGCGCGAGCAGGTTGAAGCCCTGGAAGACGAAGCCGATCACCCGGTTGCGCAGTTGCGCCAGCTGGTCCCGGCTCATGGCGCCGACGTCGGCGCCGTTCAGGGAGTAGCTGCCGCTGGTGGCTATGTCGAGGCAGCCCAGGATGTTCATGAGGGTGGATTTTCCCGAGCCCGACGGGCCCATGATCGCGACGAACTCGCCGGGCATCACCGTGAGATCCACGTCCCTCAGCACCGGCACCGGCCCGGCGTCGGTCGCGTATTCCTTGTACAGATGTTCGATGCGGATGACGGGCTCGGTCATCAGAACAGCCTCATGCCGGGGCCGCTGGGGGCCTTCGTCGGCGGCTGCCGGTCCTCGACGATGACCGCATCGCCCGCCTTGAGATCCCCCGCGACGATCTCGGTATTGCGGTTGTCGGTGATGCCGACCCTGACGCCGACGGCCTTGGGTTTGCCGCCCGCCAACACATAGACGGTGCCGGCGACGCCCCTGGCGCCGTCCCCGGCGACCGCTTCCAGGCGCGTCTTGGCCTGCGTCGGCCGGAAGCGCAGCGCGGCATTGGGCACCAGCAGCACATCGTGGCGGGTCGCGACGATGATGTCCACGTAGGCGGTCATGCCCGGCATCAGGATCAGCTCCGGGTTGTCGACGGCGACCACGACGTCGTAGGTGACCACGTTCTGCTGGGTGGTCGGATTCAGGCGTACCTGGCGCACCACGCCGCGGAATGTCCGGTTGGGGTAGGCATCGACGCGGAAGACCACCGGCTGGCCGACCTTGATGCTGCCCACGTCGGCCTCGGCGTAGCTCGAATCGATCTGCATCTTGGACAGATCCTGGGCGATGGTAAACAGGGTCGGGGGCTGGAAGCTCGCCGCCACCGTCTGGCCGACATCGACCTGGCGCGAGACCACGACGCCCGAGACCGGCGAGCGGATCACCGTGTAGGCCAGGTTGATCCGGTCGTGGTCGAGCTGGGCGCGGGCGGCCGCTACAGCGGCCCGGGCGGCGGCGACCGCCTGGGCGCTGATGTCGAGATCCTGGCGGGTGACGTATTGCTGCTTGAACAGGGCGCGGCTGCGTTCATCGTTGGCTTGCGCGAGCTTGAGCTGGGACTGGGCGCTGGCAAGCCCCGCCTCGCTCTGCCTGGCCTGCGCCTGATACAGCGCCGGGTCGAGTTCGAGCAGGATCTGGCCTTGCTTGACGCGGTCGTTGAAGTCCGCGTACCACTTCTTCACCGTACCCGAGACCTGGGTGCCGACGGTGACCAGCATCACCGGATTGAGCGTGCCGTTGGCCGACGCCAGTTGGGTCAGGTCGCCGCGCACCAAGGTCGCGGTGCGGTAGCGCTGTGCCGGGTTGGGCGTCTCCATCCGAAGCCAGAGATACCTGCCGGCGCCGGCAGCGACGATGAGCAGGACGAGGGCGATGATCGCCCGGAAAGAACGTGGTTTCATGGCTGCCCCTGCGCTTCGATCGCGGTGTAGTCGAGTTGGCCCATCGCCTGCGCCAGGCCGACCTTGGCCAGACGCCAGTTGTACAGTTCCTGGATCTGCTGTCCGCGGGCGCTGGCCAGCGCGCTCTGTGCGTTCAGCAGATCGACGATGGTGCCGACGCCCGCGCGATAGCGGCCACTGGCCATCTGCTCGGATTCACGGGCGCTGGCCAGCAGGTCGGCCGCCGCGCGCAAGGCCTGGTTCTCGGTCAGCAGGGCCTGATAGGCGCGCCAGACGTCGAGCCCGACCTGGAGCGAGAGCGCATCGCGCTGGGCGCGCTTGGCCTCGACCTGGGCCTTCGCGGCGCTCACCCGGTAGTGACTGTCGAAGCCCGAAAACAGCGGGACGCTCGCCGAGACGCCGAGCGTATTGCTCTGCGTCGGATCGAACAGCGAACTGCGGCTGTTGCCGTGGCTGGCGAACAGCGAGATGCTCGGCATGCCCGCCGCGCGCGCCGAGGCGACGCCCGCCTTGGCCGCCAGGAGCTGAGCCTGGGCCGCGGCCAGGTCCGGACGGCGGCGCTTTGCCTCAGCGATCAATGCCGCGACGTCGTGCTCGAAGCGGGCATCGGCTTTGACTTCGGGCGGCGGCGCCAGGAGTATCGCTCGATCGGCGGGCAGGCCCAGCGCGAAGTCGAGATTGCCCCGGGCGTTCATGGCGTCGTTCTCGGCGCGGATTTGGGTCAGCCTCGCCTGGGACAACGCGGTCTGCGCCTGCAGTTGGTCGGCGGGGGTGGCCGTGCCGACCTCGCGGCGGGCGATCGCGGCCTTGAGGCTCTCGCCGGCGGCGCGCACACTCTCGCTTGCGGCGGCGACCTGAGCCTGGGCCGCGAACCACTGATAGTAGGCCTGGACGGCGGCGAGAAACACCGCCTGCAGGCTCGCGTCCTGGGTCGCGTTGAGTGCCGCCACCAATTGGCGGGCATTCTCCAGATTGGCGGCGCGGCCGCCGAAGTCGTAGAGCAGATAATCGGCCGACAAGGTCGCCTGAGTCTGGCTATAGCGCTGGTCGCCGCCCTGGAGGGTAGAGGAGCCGCTGTTTCTGGACGAACTCACCGACAGATTCAGCGAGGGCAGATAAGCGCCCTGTGCCACCCCCACCTGCGCCGCCTGATAGCGGGCATTGGCCCAGGCTTCGCGGGTCTGGGGATTGTTGCACAGCGCGAGGTCGACCACTTCGGCCAGCCCCAGCGCCTGAGTCGGCGCCGGCGGCTGGCAGGGCAGCGCCGGCTGCCCCAGCGGCCGAGCGAGGCTGCCGCCGGCGCTCTTCGCGACCAGCGCTGCGGTGGAAAATGGGTCGGCGGCAGCCGCTGCCTGCCCGGAAACGCCGATCACGGCCGCGCAGGCGAAGGCGGGCAGGAGCAAGAGGGTGCGAGGCTTCATCGCGGCTCAGGTTGAATCGATGGCCTACAAAATGAATAACATCGGGGCTGACATCGGCGCTAACATCGGCAAGGGTATCGGTAGCGGAAATCGCACCGTAGATAACGACGTCATTATAAGTCTGCTTTTCAGCCGCCCGCCGGACCGCAAGGCGCCGGTGACCAATTGTATCGCTCCTGCCATCTTCGCACGGTCAACTCTAAGCCATGCCCGAATTTCTGCGCGCGCTCGCCCACCGCAATTATCGCCTGTATTTTTTCGGTCAACTGTTCTCGCTCGCCGGCACCTGGATGCAGCGGATCGCCATGAGCTGGCTGGTCTATCGGCTCACCGGCTCGACCTTGATGCTGGGCGTGGTGAGCTTTGCCGGACAGATTCCCGTCCTGGTGCTCGCTCCCTTCGGCGGCGTCTTTTCCGACCGCTACGACCAGCGCGTCATGCTGCTGTGGACCCAATCCCTGGCCCTGGGCCAGGCCCTGCTGCTGGCGGCGCTGACCTTGTCCGGTGCGGTCCTGCCCTGGCATCTGACCCTGATGGCCTTTTGCCTGGGCATCATCAATGCGATCGACACGCCGACGCGGCAGGCCTTCGTCGTGCAATTGGTCGATGCGCGCAGCGATCTGCCCAATGCCATCGCCTTGAACTCCTTCACCATGAATGCCGCCCGTTTCATCGGTCCCTCGATTGCCGGGGTGGTGGTCGCTCTGGCCGGCGAGGGCGTCTGCTTCCTGATCAACGCCGCTTCCTATCTCGCGGTGATACTCGCTCTGTGGGCGATGGTCACCGGCAAACCGGAGAAGCGAGAGCACGCCCCGACCGGCGAAGCGATCCTCCAGGGTCTGCGCTACGCTTTCGGCGTGCCCGGGATCCGTCGCTTGCTGATCCTGGTGGCGGCGGTGAGTTTCTTCGTCACGCCCTACGTCGTCCTGCTGCCCTATTTTG
>JAJXTQ010000207.1 GCA_021783685.1 Pseudomonadota bacterium
ATCAGCGGCACCGCTTCGACATAGATATTCTCGATATCCGCCGCCGAAAGGTCGAGCAGGCGCAGGCAGGCGGCGCCGAGTTTCGGCCACTCGCTGGTGTGGCTCAAGCCCGAATAGCGTTGAACCAGATGTTCGGCCAACTGGGCGATGGCGATCAGGTGGGGGCTGCTCAGCGTCGGGGAGGTGGCGGGTATCTCGATCACGGCGATATCGTGATGATGGCGGATGGCGAGGCAGGTCTCTTCCGGCAGCCACCAGCTTTGCGCCAGCAGGCAACCCACCATCGCATGGTTGGTGGGCAGGCGCGCATCCTCGACGGCGGTGAAACTGCGCTCGCCGTCCTCATTGGCCTCGGTCAGAACATCGGCATAGCCGGGAAAGCGTTTCAGCAGTATGGGGATGCCGCAGTCGCGGAAGAGACCGAAGGTGTAGGCGTCGTCGGGCCACAGCTTTCCTTTGGCGAGGTGCTGGGCGAGCCAACCGGAGAGTCTGGCGATGCGGGCCGAGGCATCCCAGAAGCGTTCCAGGTGCGGCGCATCGGGTAGAACCTTGCGCAGGATGATGCCGGCGATCGCCCGGCTGGCGACGTCGAGTCCCAGCACCATCAGCGCCTCGCTGACCGAGCGCACCCGGCTGCGAAAACCGAAGAAAGGGGAATTGGTTGTCTTGATCAGGCTGGCCGAGAGGCTGACGTCGGCGCAAATGATGGCGGACAGGCGCTTGAAGTCGGGTTCGTCCTTGTGCATCTCGCCGGCGATGCGGTCGAGGATGGCAGGCCGCGGCGGAATGCCGACGTCCCGCAGCGAGTTCTCCAGCAGGGTGTCGAGCGGAGAGCCAGGAGCTGCGGCGATCATGAGCTTGACCTCCTTTGTCTGAGCCAGTCCAGCAGCGCCTCTTCAGGCATGGGGCGGGCGTGGATATAACCCTGAATTGCCTCTACGCCGGCTTCGCGCAGCGCTTCGAGCTGCCCCGCTTCCTCGACGCCTTCGGCGACGACGGTCATGCCCAGTTCCCGGCCGAGCTGGGCCATCGCCTTGACCACGGCGAATGCACGGCGGTCTTCGGGCAGCACGACGACAAAAGCGCGGTCGAGCTTGAGCTTGGTCGCGGGAATGTCTTTCAGGTTGGACAGGGACGAATAACCAGTGCCGAAATCATCGATGGACAGACTGACGCCGGCCGTCCGGGCCGCGAACAGGTTGGCTTGCACGGTCTCGGACATGTCCATGAACAGGGATTCGGTGAGTTCGAGTTCGATCCGCTCCGGACTCACGCTGGCGCACAGCAGCGCAGCGTGCAGCGCCTGCGAAAATTTCGCGGAGGCAAGTTGCGCGCGGGAGACATTGATCGCCACCTTGGTATGCGGTGCTGAGTCGGCCAATTGGCTCGCAAACAGCGCGCCTTGCAGCAGGCTCCATTCGCCGAGGCGGATGATCAAGCCGGTCTTTTCGGCGACGGGGATGAACTTGCCCGGCGGAATACTCTCGCCGTCGGCCGTGCAGCGCATCAAGGCTTCGACGGCTTCGATGCGACCGTCGAAGCCGACTATGGGTTGATAATGAAGGGTGAGACCGCCGTTTTCCAACGCCGAGTGCAGCTTGCTCTCGATCGTGAGTTCCTCGCGCGCCAGCATTATGCCGAGCCGTCCAGGAATCAGTTCGCTTCCGGAGGTGACGATGCGCGCGCCGCCGTCGTGCTTGGCGGTGCTCATGGCGCGGTCGGCGCGCTCGAGAAAGGCAAACGGATCTTCGCTCACTTCGAACAGGGCGATGCCGATGCTGGCGGACGGGTGGAGGAACAACCCGCCGAAGTGCAATGGATCTTCGATGGCCTGCAACAGGTCGCGGGCGAGTTGTTTGGCTTGAGTCAGATCGCAATCGGGCGCGAGACAGACAAATTCGTCGCCGCCCATGCGGCACAGCTCCGCGCGCCCAGCGGCCTTCTCGCGCAGGCGCTGGGCGATTTGCGCAATCATCGTGTCGCCGCCTGTGTGGCCGAACGATTCATTGACCAGCTTGAAACGGTCGAGATCGATCCACAAGGAAGCCAATGGCCGACCTTGGCTGGCGGCCTGGGAGGCCAAGCGCGGTATCAGTTCAAGGCAGGCGCCACGATCGAGAAAGCCCGTGCTTGGATCGATTCCCTTGGCTTGCATGTGATGTCGTAGCGTCAGTTTATTCTCGGCGAACAGTCGATTCGGCATCCACGCGGCAGCAAGATGTTACCTGTGCGTCAAGCAAGGCCGGGCCGCCGCATCACGGCGAACCTTTGCGGTAACGGCAATCCATGGGAAGACTTTAGGGACTGGTCCCGGTTGGTCTGCAGCTGCTGGCCGCGCACCGATCGCTGCGGCGGTGCCGAGTGATGAGCCAAGAGGGTATTTGAAGCAGCGCGGCCGGGATCCTTCGCGACGCTGATATTCAGGCGGTGATGTTGATTACGCTACCCGTCAACTGGCCCTGAGCGTTGGTCACCGGCCGAGATTGCTGGGTCTGCTGCGCCTGTTGAGCCTGTTGGGTCTGCTGAGCTTGCTGCGCCTGCCGGGTCTGTTGCGCTTGCTGCGCCTGCTTGGCATTGGCCGCATCATCCGCCGCCTTTGCTGCGTCAGCCTGCTGATTCTGCTGGGTCTGGCGGGACTGCTGCAACAGTTGCGCTGCGCTGCTGGTGGAATTGATTGCGCTAGTAGCCATGATTGCTTCCTCCTGACGGACTTCTCCGAAAAATCATAACCCCAATGCCGAAGAACGACAAGACGGCAATCTGACGGTAATCTGACGGTGATCCGATCCTTGATCCGGCGGCGCCATCCGCACTCGGGAAGCGTCCCGCTGCCGCCGCAGGCTTCTGTGAGAAAATGCGGCTCCCGTCGCCGCCGTGACCGCCGATTCTTCTGACCATGCTCTCCAAGCTCAATCCGCCGCAGCGGGAAGCGGTCAAGTATCTCGACGGACCGCTGCTGGTGCTGGCCGGCGCCGGTTCGGGCAAGACTCGGGTGATCACCCACAAGATCGCCTATCTGGTCGAGGAGTGCTGCGTCTCGCCCGCGCACATCGCCGCCATCACCTTCACCAACAAGGCCGCGCGCGAGATGCAGGAGCGCATCGGCAAACTCTTGCCGGGGCGCCCCCTGAAGGGGCTGACGGTCAGCACCTTCCACGCGCTGGGCGCGCGCATCCTGCGCCAGGAGGCCAAACTCGTCGGTCTCAAGCCCGGCTTCTCGATCCTCGACGCCGGCGACAGCGCCGCGCTCGTCGCCGACCTGACGCGCAACGCCGACAAGGCGCAGGTCCGCGCGCTGCAGACCCGCATCTCGAACTGGAAGAACGCCCTGGTCGATCCGGCGCGGGCCCAGGACGAGGCGGCCGATGCGCTGGAGCTCGCCGCGGCGCGGCTCTACGGCGAGTACGAGAAAATGCTCTCGGCCTATCAGGCGGTGGACTTCGACGACCTGATCCGCCGGCCGGCGCTGCTCTTCGATGCCGAGCCCGAGGCGCTGGCGCGTTGGGCCGGCCGTCTGCACACCCTGATGGTCGACGAGTACCAGGACACCAACCGCTGCCAGTACCGCCTGCTGACGCTGCTGGCCGGCTCGCGCGCGGCGCTCACCGCGGTCGGCGACGACGACCAGTCGATCTACGCCTGGCGCGGCGCCGACGTCGAGAACCTGAACCAGTTGGCCCGCGACTACCCGCGGCTCAGGGTCATCAAGCTCGAACAGAACTACCGCTCGACCACCAGCATCCTGAAAGCCGCCAACAGCCTGATCGGCCACAATCCCAAGCTGTTCGAGAAGCGCCTGTGGTCGGAGCGCGGCCACGGCGACGCGGTCTATGCCAGCGCCTGCCGCGACGGCGAGCACGAGGCCGAGCTGGTGGTGATGAAGCTGATGGCGCACAAGTTCGAGCACCGCGGCGCGCACCGCGACTACGCCATCCTCTATCGCGGCAACCACCAGGCGCGCGTCTTCGAGCAGCAGTTGCGCAACCACAAGATCCCCTATCTGCTCTCCGGTGGCCAGTCCTACTTCGACCGCGCCGAGATCAAGGACCTCACCGCCTATCTGCGCCTGATCAGTAACGGCGACGACGACCCCGCCTTCATCCGCGCGCTGACCTGCCCGAAGCGCGGCATCGGCGGCGCCACCCTGGAGGCGCTCGGCCGCTACGCCGGCGCTCGCCAGGTGAGCCTGTTCGAGGCGGCCTTCGAGGCCGGCGCCGACAGCCACGTCCCGGCCAAGCAGCTCGCGGGCATCCGCGAGTTCTGCGAATT
>JAJXTQ010000208.1:0-1434 GCA_021783685.1 Pseudomonadota bacterium
TCATGGTCTCCAGCAGCTTCAGCATGGCGATCGAATCCTCCTCGCCCAGGTTGGATCCGACCATGGCGTTGAACATCTGCGCCGTCGCCGCCGCGCTGGGCAGCATCAGGCCGAGGCTGTGAGCCTCCTCCATGACGATGCGCAGATCCTTCTGGTGCATCCAGGATTTGAAGCCGGGCTTGAAGTTGCGGTCGAGCATGCGTTGTCCATGGTTCTCCAGAATCCGGCTGTAGGCGAAGCCGCCCATCAGGGCCTCGCGCACCTTGGCGGCATCGACGCCGCTTTTCCGGGCGAAGTTGAAGGCCTCCGCCACCGCCGCAACACCGACACCGGTGAGGATCTGGTTGCAGGCCTTGGCTACCTGTCCCGCGCCTGAATCGCCGATCAGCGTCGCCGATTTGCCGAGGATGTTGAACAGCGGCCTGATCATTTCGAACGTCTCTGGCTTGCCGCCCACCATGATGGTCAGCGCCGCATTGATGGCGCCGATCTCGCCGCCGGACACCGGCGCGTCGAGGAACTCGACGCCGCGGGCAGCCAGCTTGGCGCCGATGTCGCGCGCCGCCGCCGGCGCGATGGTGCTCATGTCCACGACGATGTGGCCGGCCCCGGCACCTTCGGCGATACCGCCCTCGCCCAGGCAGACCTGGGCCACGTCGGGCGCGTCGGCCACCATGGTGAACACGATCTTCGCGTGCCTGGCCACTTCCGCGGCACTGACGTGGGCATGGGCGTCGATCTCGCGGAACGGCTCGAGCGTCGCCGGCCGCCTCGCCCAAAGATGCAGCCGGTGGCCGGCCCGAGCCAGATGCAGCGCCATGGGCCGCCCCATCAGCCCCAATCCGATGAATCCGATTTCCATATTGCCCTCCGAGTTGGTAGCTGGGGCTAGCGCTGCTGCGCAGCACGAGCGCCCTGGGTTATCGCCGGGTGAGAGCTTCCGGCGATACTTGCGGACACTAGCCGCCGACCGCCTTCTGGATCAGCGGCACCAGGTGCGCGGGCAGCTTGATCTTCGTCAGCGCCGCCTCGTGTCCGGCCGGGGACATCTTCTTCCAAGTCTTCCTCAGGATGTCCAGCCACTTCGCCTCGTCGTACTCCGGGTGCTGGGCGGCGAAGGCGGTGAGATAGTGCTCGATGAACACCAGATCGACCACGTCCTCCATCATCTGGGTTTCGGGATTGACCTTGAGACCGCGTTTGCCGACGACCTTCTTCACCCGCGCAATCATCTCATCGTCGTAGCCGGCCTCCTTCATCAGGCGGCCGGCGGTGTCGGCGTGGAAGCGGTAAAGGGTGGTACGCCAGAGCTGATAGCCCTCCGGCGTCATCGGGTAATCCTTGCGGGGAATTTTCCAGCGCTGGATGTGCTGGCTGCGCACCGCCAGACGCACCGCCTCGGGGGCATCGGGTGCGAAACGTTCGAGCATCTCG
>JAJXTQ010000208.1:1444-4267 GCA_021783685.1 Pseudomonadota bacterium
CGTAGAGCAACTCCTTGGGATATTGCCGGCCCGCTTCGGTCTCGGTGTTCGGGTCTTCCCTGTTGGCGGCATCGAACAGTTCGACGGCTCTGGCATAGCGCTCCAGATTGGCGATCATCGGTCATCCCCCGGCGTGAAAGACCGCATTATATCGCCACCCTTGCGGCTGCCGAACGGCAGCTCAGGCGCAACCGGCGCCGTCGTTTTCCTTCACGCCCAGTTTCTTGAGGATGATGTCGAGCGGGCAGAACTTGGTGAAACCGCTCTGGAAAAGGTTGAAGCCGACGAACAGAGTGAAGAACAGCCAATATTTGTTCACGAAGATCGGACTTGCCTCGACGCCCAGCGCGAGCGAGAGCATGACGAAGAAACCGGCGACGATACGGACGATTTGATTGACGGTCATAGTTTTTCCTTGGCGAATCAGGTGGGTGAATGAGGAACGTCCTGCTCGGCGCGCGCCGCCGCCATGCGGCCACGCATCGCCACGTAGTAGAGCACCGGAATCAGGACCAGGGTCAGCAGGGTGGACACGAAGATGCCGAAGATCAGGGCCAGCGCCAGGCCGTTGAAGATCGGATCGTCGAGGATGAACAAGGCACCCAGCATGGCTGCCAGGCCGGTCAGCACAATCGGTTTGGCGCGCACGATCGCCGACTGGATCACCGCCTCGGCGAAATCGATGCCGTCGGCCACCTGCTCGTTGATGAAATCGACCAGCAGAATCGAGTTTCGGACGATGATCCCCGCCAGCGCGATCATGCCGATCATCGAGGTGGCGGTAAACTGGCTGCCCCACAAGGCGTGACCAGGCATCACGCCGATGACGGTGAGCGGGATCGGCGCCATGATGATCAGAGGCACCAGGTAGGACTTGAACTGCGCCACCACCAGCAGGTAGATCAGGATCAGGCCGACTGCATAGGCGATGCCCATGTCGCGGAAGGTTTCATAGGTGATCTGCCATTCGCCGTCCCACTTCAGGCTGTAGCCGGCGTAAGGATCCTTGGGTTGCCTGATGAAATACTCGCCCAGCTTGCCGCCCGCCCCCGGAATGCCGGCTAAGGACATGTCATGCGTCCTGGCGCGGATATCGAACATCCCGTAGATCGGCGAATCGATTTTCCCGCCCATGTCGCCGAAGACGTAGACGACCGGCAGCAGATCCTTATGATAGATCACCTGCTCACGCCGGGTATGCTCCACATCGACCAGATCCGAGATCGGCACCAGCTTGCCGTCGCGCGCGCGCACCCTCAATTTCAACAGTTGACCGACCGAGTTCTGCTGCTCCGCCGAGAGGGTGATGCGTACCGGGATTTCATATTTGGAATCGCCGTTATGCACCGGGGTCACGTTCTCGCCTGACAGACCCATGCCCACCACATCGACGATGTCCTGCTGTGCCACGCCGGCCAGGGCGGCCTTGCTCTGCGAGACGTGCAGCACCACCTTGGGCGCCACCGCATCGATGCTGCTGTCGATGCCGATGATGTCGGGGGTGGCTTTGAACTGCGTCAGCACCTTCTTCGCCACCGCGACCTGGCCGGCGTAGTCCGGGCCGTAGATCTCGGCCACGATCGGCGAGAGCACCGGCGGGCCGGGCGGAACCTCGACCACCGTAGCCCTGCCACCGTATTTATGGGCGATCTGGG
The DNA here is from genome assembly GCA_021783685.1 of Pseudomonadota bacterium. Next base: position 3,100 of record JAJXTQ010000208.1, read on the forward strand.
CGATCCTGGCGCGTACCGACATCGCTATGTCATGGCTCTGGCGTTCGCGTTGATGGATGTCGGTCAGGTTGACCTGGATGTCGCCCAGCTCCGGGCTGGCGCGCAGATAGTACTGGCGCACCAGGCCGTTGAAATTGATCGGGCTGGCGGTGCCGGCGTAGGCTTCGTAGTCGCTCACCTCCGGCACCGTGGCCAGGTAGCCGCCGATTTCATGGAGTACCTTGGCGGTGTCCTCGAGCGGCGTGCCCACCGGCATGTCGAGCACGACCTGGAATTCGCTCTTGTTGTCGAAGGGCAGCATCTTCAACACCACCAGCTTGACCGCCACCAACGACAGCGAAAGTACGATCGCGACGAACACACCCAGCCATAGCTTGCGCCTGGCGCGCGCACCGCTCTGCGGATCGAGGAAGGGGGTGAGCACGCGACGGAACAGCCGCTCGGTCTTGTTCGGGCGTTGCTCGGCAACTGGCTTGGCGTCGTGATGGGCCGCATCCCCTTTGAGCAGCTTCAGTGCCAGCCAAGGCGTGATGATGAAGGCGACGGCCAGGGAGATGAACATGCCCATCGAGGCATTGATCGGAATCGGGCTCATGAACGGGCCCATCAGTCCGGTCACGAAGGCCATCGGCAGGAGCGCCGCGATCACCGTGAAGGTAGCGAGGATCGTCGGGCCGCCGACTTCATCGACCGCCGCCGGGATGATCTGCCAAAGATGCTTGTCCGGTTCTCGGGTGTGCCAGCGGTGGATGTTTTCGACCACCACGATGGCATCATCGACCAGGATGCCGATGGAGAAGATCAGTGCGAACAAGGACACCCGGTTCAAGGTGAAGCCCCAGGCCCAAGAGGCGAACAGGGTCGCGGCCAAGGTCAGGCTGACCGCGGTACCGACGATGATCGCCTCGCGCCAACCCAGTGTGAACAGCACCAGCAATACGACGATGGAAGTGGCGAAGATGAGCTTTTCGATCAGCTTGTGCGCCTTGTCGGTCGCCGTCTGTCCGTAATTGCGGGTGACGGTGAAATCGACGCCTTCGGGAATCACCGAGCCCTTCAGGCTGTTGGCGCGGCTGATGACTTCGGCGGCGATGTCGGCAGCATTGACTCCGGGCTTCTTGGAGACGGTCAGCGTCACCGCCGGAAACTCGCCCTTGACGTTGATGTT
>JAJXTQ010000209.1 GCA_021783685.1 Pseudomonadota bacterium
CAACACCTCGGGCCCGAAGCGCAGCGAGATGTGCCATGCGTCGCTGCCGACCTCGCCGCCGCCGGAGCTCTCCACCGCCGCGTTATGCTCGACCGGCGCCGTCGCTTTCGCCACGCTGGGCAGCGGCGAGAACTGGGCCAGGCGTTCGAGCAGCTTTCTCCCCCGTTCCTGGAGCAATGCCTGCGAGTGCCGCTCGGCGTCGGAGATCTGGTCCACCAGGTGGCCGATATGGTCGCCGCATTCGAGCATCACCGCGGTGAACAGGTCATTCACCGGCAGCTCGCCGTTCCTGGCGCGATCCAGGACGTTCTCCACCACGTGGGCGAAGCCGACGATGTCGTCCAGTCCGAACAATCCGGCCGAGCCCTTGATCGTGTGGATGGCGCGGAAGGTGGCGTTGATCGCGTCGGCGTCGTCGGGCCGCTGTTCCAGCAGCATCAGGCAGTCTTCCATGCTGGCCAGGAGTTCCCGGCTCTCGGCGATGAAGGTGGGCAGAGCCTGGTCGATGTTCATGTCTTGCCTCCCGGCGCATCATGCGCGGTGATCACCATCGGATCGCCGAAATAAGCCGCCACGTCGTACAGTTCGAGCAGTTCCAGCACCGCCCGGCTGTGGCCGGTCAGGGTCAGCGTCTTGTTCTGGGCGAGCGCATGGCGCTTGGCCAGGATCAGGAGCTGCAGGCCGGCCGAGTCGATCTCCTCCACCCGCGACAGGTCGATCTCCAGTTCGGCGCAATCCTCCACCGCCGAGAGCAGGCGGGCTTTCAGCTCGGCCGCGGCGTAGATGCCCATCTCGCCGGCCAGCGCCAGGCGCGGCGTCCTGTTTGATGAATCCAGATTGATTTCCATGGCGGCGCTCAAGGCATCACCAGCTTCGACACCGCGGCGAGCATCTGCGCCGGCTGGAAGGGCTTGACCACCCAGGCCTTGGCGCCGGCCGCCTGGCCCTCCAGCTTCTTCGCCTCCTGCGACTCGGTGGTGAGCATGATGATCGGCGTGAACTTGTGCTCGGAGAGCTTCTTCAGTTCCTTGACCAGGGTGATGCCGTCCATGTTGGGCATGTTCACGTCGCTGATGACCAGATGGATCTTCTTGCCGGCGATCTTGCCCAGCGCATCCTTGCCGTCGCAGGCCTCGATCACCTCGTAGCCGGCGCCCTTCAGGGCGATGCCGACCACCTGGCGCAGCGAGCTGGAGTCATCCACGACGAGTATCGTTTTTGCCATGATTCCCTCCTAGAAAAATGTGATTTCCGAATGATCGACGGCCTCGCCGCCGCCGCCGTGATTGAGGCGCTCCTCCTGGGTGGCGTAGCTCCTGGCCAGCTCGTCGATCAGCGCCTGGGCATCGACCGGCGCCGGCATGCCGCCGCCGAAGAAATCGGCGTGGCTCTGTTCCAGCCGGGATGGCAGGACATTCACGCTATCCCTGACGTGGCTCAAAATCTGGCTGACCCGGTCCTGGAACTGCAACTGCACCAGCGCCTCGGCCAACTGGCCGTTGATGGTCGCGCTCTCGCTGCGCAGGATGCCGCTCGACTCGACCAGGGCGTCGGTGACCTGGCGGAAGTCGCCCAGCACCCCCTGCACCACGCTCTCCGAACCCGCGAGCGAGCCCTCCTCCTGCGCGGCATTGCTCTTGGCCGCCGCCACCGCGCCGGCGATCGCTTTGCTGATGGTCTCGACCTTCTCGCTGATGCGCTTGCCGGTCTCCTTGGACAACCCCGAGAGCTTCCTCACCTCGTCGGCCACCACCGCGAAGCCGCGCCCGACCTCGCCGGCCCGCGCCGCCTCGATCGCGGCGTTCAAGGCGAGCAGATTGGTCTGGTCGGCGATCGCCGCCACGTCCATCGCCATCTTGCGCAACTCGCCGATGAAGTCGAGCAGGCCATTGACCTCGGCGACCATCTCCTGCTTGTGCTTCATCGCCACGCGCAGCGAGGCGATCAGGGAATTCAGACGCGCTTCGCTCTGGCCCAGCACGCTGACCAGCCCCTGGCCGCCATCGACGCCCTCCGCCGCGGAATCAGAAGCACGGACCGAGGCATCGAGCCGATCGACGATGCCCGAGAAGACGCCGGCCAGCCCGACCACGGCCGACTCCATCTGGCCGCGGCCGCTCTCGATCTGCTTGGCCCACAGCGGCAGGAGCTCGGCCGACAGGGTGTTCACGCTGTCGAGATACTGCTGCACCGCCTGACGCAGCCCGCTCTCGGTGGCGCTGCGCGTCTCGACCTGGAGCGCGGCCACCGCCTTGCTCAAGCGCAGATCGAGGATGAAGCCGGCGACGATGCCCAGGATCAGGACGATGGCCGCGGCCAGGCCCGCCTGCCAGCCAAGGCCGGCGGCGAGGAGCACCGCGCTCGCGGCGACCGCGCCCATCAACGGCGGATAGAAGCGGAATGCCTTGAGGGCGCTCATTGGCGTCCCTCCTGCAGCGCCATCAGGGCCGGGACGATCTTCTCGAACTCCTGGGATTTGTGGAAGAAGTGCGCCGCGCCCAGGCGCTTGGCCTCGGTCCGGTATTGCTCGAAGGGATTCTCGGACATCATGATCACCTGTGTATCGAAACCGCCTGCCAAGATCGCCGCCAGCACCTCGAAGGAATTGCCGTCGGAGAGCCGCACGTCGAGCAACGCGACGTCCGGTTCGAGTCTGGCGATCTGTACCCGGGCTTCGGAAACGCTGCTAGCTTGCCCGACCACCTCCATGCCGCCGGCCTCCTCGATCATGCCGACCAGCCGCTCGCGGACGATCAACGAATCTTCTGCGATAAAAATTCTCATGCGCTTTCCTTCCTTGCTGCGCATGATGCCGCGAGCGCGGCCCGGAGAATATCGGCGGAGGTTTAAAGTTGCGGTGGGAATGGGACTCGCCGGGCTAGGAATTTTCCTACCCGGCGATCTTGGAGTAGGTCGGACTTCAGTCCGACAGCGGCATACTGAAGCGCTACTGTCTGAACCGCTGCTGTCGGACTGAAGTCCGACCTACCTTGTCTGTCGGGCTGCAACCGTCAGGGTGTCTCCAGCGTAAGTCCGGCCTGCGTTGCGTGAAGCCGGGAATCCCGCTATCTGGGGTCGGACAGCTGGTGAAGGATGGCGTAGTGGATCAGCTCGGCGCTGTTGCTCATGCTCATCTTCTGCAGGATGCGCGTCTTGTGCGTGCTCACCGTCTTGACGCTGAGGCACAGATCGTCGGCGATGGCGGTGAGGCTGGTGCCGGCGACCAGCATCTGGAACACCTGGTACTCGCGCTCAGAGAGCGTCGAGTGCGGCGCATCGAGGGCGGGCCGGCCGTATTCCAGCGCCAGCCGCTCGCCGACGCCGGGGCTGATGAAAACGCCGCCCGCGGCGATCTTGCGGATCGCCTGGACCAGCTGCTCGGAGGCGCTCTCCTTGGTGAGATAGCCCGCGGCGCCGGCCTTGATCGCGCGCACCGCGTACTGCTCTTCACGGTGCATGCTGAGCACCAGGATGGGCAGGCGCGACGCCTCGTCCTTCAACTGCCGGATCAGCGCGATGCCGCTGATGCCCGGCATCGACATGTCGAGGATCAACAGGTCCGGCACCTCCGCGCGGACCTTGGCCAGGACCTCCTGGCCGTTGCCCGCTTCGGCTATCACCTTGAAATCGGCGACTTCGCCCAGGATCTGCTTCAACCCTTCGCGCACCAGGGTGTGGTCGTCGGCCAGGAGGATGCGGATCACTGCTCGATCTCCCGCACCGGGATCTGCGGCAGGCTGACCTCGACCGACGTCCCCTGGCTCGGGGCGCTGACGACCTTCATGTCGCCGCCGAAATGGGCGGCGCGCTCGCGTATGCCCACCAGTCCGTAGCTGTTGCGCCGCCCGCCGCCTGGCTCCAGTCCCTTGCCGTCGTCTTTCACCGTCAATGACAATTCGTCGTCGCGATAGGACAGGATGACCACGACATGAGCCGCCTGGGCGTGTCGGGCGACGTTGGTCAGACATTCCTGGACGATGCGGAAAGCCGCGGTGGCCCGCGGATCGTCCAGGCGGTAGCCGTCCAGCGCCGCCTCCAGCTTGAAGCCGACGCCGTAGCGCTTGGCGAAGCCCTCCAGCAGCCACTCCACCGCGGCTCTCAAGCCCAGGTCGTCCAGCATCACCGGTCGCAGATCGGCCGCGATGCGGCGCACCGCGTCGAGCGTGGCGTCGATCAACTCGGCCATTGCCCGGGTCTTGTTCGCCAGCGCCTCATCGCCCGCCGGAATTCGGCCACGCACCCTGGCGAGGTCCATC
>JAJXTQ010000210.1 GCA_021783685.1 Pseudomonadota bacterium
GTCCCAAACCCGGCTGGCAGAGCTGCTCGGCGTGACCCGCAGCGCCTGTAGCCAATGGGAATCCGGCAGCGGAACCTCGCCGAGGCGCGAACGCCTCGAGCAGGTGGCGCAATTGCTGTCGGTCAACTACGAATGGCTGGCGACCGGCCGCGGCTCGATGCGCGGGCGCAGTAACCGCCCCATGCGCGAAGGCGTGCTGGGGCCCGAGGAACAGGAACTGCTCAGCGTCTTCGGGCAGCTCCCCAGCGGCGCGCGGCGGGCGCTGATCGATTTTTTGCGTGCGCTGGGTTAGGCTCTCGCCCACTTCCATCCCGGGCGGTCCCGGCGATGGGCCATTCGTTCAAGCAGCCCGCCGGGAGCGCCGCCATGCAAATCGCCGCGAACACTGTTGTCGTCATCGAGTACAGCGTCACGACACCCGAGGGCGAGCTGATCGACTCCTCCAGCCAGAGCGGTGAGCCCCTCACCTATCTGCACGGCGCGGGCAACATCGTTCCGGGCCTCGAGGACGCGCTGACCGGCCGGCGCGCGGGCGACTCGCTGCAGGTGTCCGTGCCGCCCGAGCAGGGCTATGGCGAGCGCCACGACGAGCTGGTGCAGGTGGTCCACCGCGACCAGTTCGTCGGCATCGAACAGATGGAAATCGGCATGCAGTTTCAGACCGAGGCCGAGGGCGAGGTGCATCTGGTCACCGTCACCGGGCTGGAAGGCGACGAGGTGATCGTCGATGCCAACCACCCGCTGGCCGGGGAAACCCTGGTGTTCGACGTCACCGTGCTGGAGGTTCGGCCGGCCACGCGCGAGGAGCTGGCCCACGGCCACGTGCACGGTCCCGGCGGTCACCACCACTGAGGTCCGGCAGGCCATCGCGGGCGGTGTGATCGCCCGCGATGGCCCGGGTTTGGGGGACGGGCGTCAGGACGCGCCCGGCGCCGGCAGCGCGGCCTGACGCTCCTTCATCTTGCGCCGCATGTCGCGCACGAAGCGCCAGTTGCGCAGCATCCACCACCAGCTCACCTTGAAGCCGATGTCCCGGACCTTGTACTGGCCCTTTTCGTTGACCCAGTGGGTGGTCAGCCGGCCGGGCTTGAGCCGATAGGTCGCGCTTTCCCCGCTCACGCTCACGGGCGCGCCGGCCAGCCCCAGGATGGACGGGTCCATCGGGTCGCCGCCGCCCATGTAGGGCATCAGCTTCTGCACGAAGGCGAAGGTGATCAGCTTCATCAGCGTCATGAACTCCTCCCGCGCCGGGCCTTCCATCAGCCGCTGCATGGGGCTGCGCGCATCGGCCGGATCGGGCGCGCCGGCCTCGAACAGTTTCTGCAGCATGCCGGCCAGACAGTCGCGCAGCAGCTCGGCCCGCTCCTGGGTGAGGGTGACTTCGGTGTTCATGATGTGACGGCGCTCCCGCCGCGACGCCGTGCGCCGCGGATCGTTTCGATGGATTCCGGATCCGGGGGAAAACGCCGATGGTAAGCACAAGTGCCGGCAAAGGCGAGCCTTTCCGGCACCGCAGCCGGCGCCGCTCTTGCGTCGCTGCGCAGGGCCATTAAACTGCCGGTCTTCGCCGCCGCCCGCGCCCTTGCAGGCGGACCCGCTTCATCGCAATCCCCGAGCCCGCATGATCGACGACACCGTTCCCGCCCTGTTCGTGGCCGATGCACAGGGCCGCTATCACCCCACCCGCTATGCCGTGGGCCCCTGGGATCCGCGCCTGCTGCACGGCGGCGCCACGGGTGGTCTGGTCGCACATGCGCTGGAGGCCGCGGACCCGGCGCCGGCGTTGCAGTTCGTGCGACTCAGCATCGATCTGCTGCGGCCGGTGCCGCTGGCGCCGCTGACGGCACAGGCGCGCGTGGTGCGCAGCGGCGCGCGCCTGTGCGTGCTGGAGGCCGAGCTGCGCCATGAGGACAAGATCGTCGTGAAGGCCCAGGCGCTGAAGCTGATGCCCGATCCGGTCACCGTGCCCGAGCACGCCCGCCCCGATCGCCCGCTGCCCGCCGATCCCGAGTCGCTGCCGATCACCGACCTCATGGGCCGACCCCTGCCGGAAGCCGGCGCGCGCCGGCCGAGCATGCACCACTGCATCGAGGCCAAGCGCGTGCACGGCTTTGCCCTGCGCGGCGAGGGCGCGGCCTGGCTGCGCTGCGCGGTGCCGGTGGTGCAGGGCGCGGCGCTCTCGCCCTTCGGCCGGGTGGCTGCGCTGGCCGATTTCGGCAACGGGCTGGCGCAGCTCCAGGTCGACAGCCGCACCGGCTGCATCAACGCCGACATCAGCCTGCACCTGCTGCGTCTGCCGGTCGCCGAATGGATCTGTCTGGACGCGCGCGCGGAGCTGTTCGACCATGGCCTCGGCGCCGTGCACACCGCCCTCTTCGATCCGGCCGGCTACATCGGCCGGGTGACGCAGACCCTGCTCACCCGCCGCATGGGCCGCTGAGCCGCGTCAGGCGGGCGGCAGATCGGCCAGTTGCGCCGTGTCGGCAAGCACGATCTGCGGCTTGCCGTCGTCCTGCGCCGGGTAGAGGCTCGCCTGACCGGTCACATAGACGTAGTTCTGGCGGCCTTCGCCCGTATAGCGCGTCTCCAGCAGCCGGAGCAGGTCCTGCGCCGCCGGCACGCGCCGGTCGGGGATCCACAGCTTGAACGGCTGGGCCGGCGAGCCGGCGTAGATCAGCGCCGCATCGCCGACCCAGCGGTTGATGCCACCCTGCAGGTCGCAGAACACGCTGATGCGTTCTTCGCGCCGGGCGGCGGCGATGAGGTCGGCGTGGCCCAGCCGCACCGACAGCGCCCCGGCCTGCGGTCCGGTCGCGCGATAATCCTCGATCCAGCTGTCGCGCATCTGCCACCAGGGCAGCAGGCAGCGGTAGTCGCGCGTCGGGCCGGCGCCGTTGATGCCGGGGTCCCAGATGCCCGCGCCGCTGGCCTGGGCGCGGGCTTCGGCCTGCAGAAACACGCCGTGGTAGCGCCGGGAACGACCGTACTTGACGAAATAGGGACTCCAGCCGGCCATGATGGCGGCCAGGTTGTAGTGCTCGGCGCCCCGCCACGCGTAGGCCAGCAAGCGGCCGTAGTTGTCGCGATGGCGCGCCAGCGCCAGCGACGGCGGATCGGCCGTATCGAATTCCAGATCCAGGCTCACCTCCACCGTCGGCTGCCCCGCCGCATCGGCGCCGAACCACGTCTTGGCCCAGGCCGAGGCCTGCCGGCCGGCCTAGGTCACCGGCTTGTTGCCGCCCGGCCAGCTTTCCTCGGTATCGAGACAGGCCAGCCGCACCGATTCGCTGCGCCCGTCCAGTTCGACCTTGATCGTGTCGCCGTCGACGACCTTGATCAATCGTGCTTCCACCCGCGTGCCCATGTCGCGCCTCCCGGACCTGCCACCGGGGTCAACATGGACGGGCTGCGTGTCAAGGCCGTGACGCGGCCGGAACGGGCGGCCGGATTGCTATCATGCAGGCATCGAAGCGCACGGGGGACCGACATGGATCCGCAGTTCTGGCACGAGCGATGGGCACGGGGCGAAATCGGCTTTCACCGCGGCGACGTGCATCCGCTGCTCGTCCGCCACGGGGCGCCCCTGGCCGGCCGGCGCGTCCTCGTGCCGCTGTGCGGCAAGAGCCTGGACCTGGTGCATCTGGCCGGTCTGGGCTGCACGGTGGTCGGGATCGAACTCAGCGCGGCGGCCATCGGCGCGTTTTTCGCAGAGCGCGGCCTCGAGCCGGCCGTGACGACGCAGGGTCCGGGCCGGGTCTGGGAGGCCGGGCCCTACACCCTGCTGGAAGGCGACTACTTCGCGTTGTCCGCGGCCGATCTCGGCGCGCCCTGCACCGGGCTTTACGACCGCGCTGCGCTCATCGCCCTGCCGCCCGAGCGCCGTCCCGCCTACGCCGCCCACACCGCCCGCCTGCTCGCCCGCGGTGCCTGGGGCCTCTTGATCACGCTCGACTACCCGCAGGAGGCGATGGCGGGTCCGCCCTTCGCCGTGCCGGAGGCCGAGGTGCGCGCGCTCTATGGCCCCTGGGCCGGGATCGCCGCGCTCGAGCGAGAGGATGCGCTGGCGGCGGAACCGCGCTTCGCCGCACGCGGCCTCACGCGCCTGCATCAGACGGCCTGGGCGCTGGCCGGCAGCGGCTCATGAGCGCCCCGGCCGCCGACACCGATGCAGTCGCCGCCAGCCGCATCCGCGCGGCGACGCTGGACGATCTGGAGTCGCTGGTCGCCATCGAACAGCGCTGCTTC
>JAJXTQ010000211.1 GCA_021783685.1 Pseudomonadota bacterium
GGGCGTGCCGGGGCCCTGCGCGCCGGGGGCTGTTGCTGGCGGCCGCGCTGGGCGGCCTCTGGTGGGCCGCGGTGTCGGGCGCGCTGCTGCTGGCGCAGCGGCCGGCGTTGCCGCCGCGCGGCGAGATGACGACCCTCGTCGTGCGCATCGCCGATTTCCCCCAGTCGCGCGAGGGTGGGCAGCGTCTGCTGGCCGACGTGGTCGAAGCGCCGGCGGAGGTCAGCCTGGCGCCCGGCGCCCGGCTGCGTCTTGCCGACTATGGCACGGGCCGCGTGTATCAGCCGGGCGAGATCTGGCGGCTGCGGCTGCGCCTGCGCGCGCCGCACGGCCTGCGCAATCCGGGCAGCTTCGACTACGAGACCTGGTTGTTCCAGCAAGGCATCGTCGCCACCGGCTCGGTGCGCGAGGATGCGGCCAATGCGCGCCTGGCGCCGGCGCCGCCCGGGTTGGCCCGGGTGCGCGCCCATCTGGCGCAGCGGATCTGCCAGGCGCTGGCCGGGCATCCCCAGACCGGGCTGGTGCGCGCCTTGGCGCTCGGCGATCAGGGCGCGCTCACGCCCGCGCAGTGGGCCGTGTTTCGCGATACGGGAACCGCCCATCTGGCAGTGGTCTCGGGCCAGCACATCCTCATGGCGGCCGCGCCGGTCTACGGCCTGACACGGTGGCTCTGGCCGCGACTGCCGGGGCTCGCCCTGCGGCTCGCGGCCCCCCGCGCGGCGGCGCTGGTCTTGTTCGGCGCGGCGGCCGCCTACGGGCTGCTGGCGGGGCTGACCGTGCCGACCCAGCGCGCGCTCATCATGCTGGCCGTGTTCACCGGGGCCGTGTGGTGGCGTCGCGAACGCTCGGCGCCGCGGCTCTTGCTGGGCGCATTGGCGCTGGTGCTCACCCTGGATCCGGCAGCGGCGCTTGCGCCCGGCACCTGGCTCTCCTTCGGGGCCGTGGCCTGCCTCTATGCGGGCTTCGGGGGCCGGCTCGGCCGGCTGCGCGAATGGCAGCTCCTGTGGCGCGGCCAGTGGGTGGTGACCCTCGGTCTGGCGCCGGTGTTGCTGCTGGCCTTCGGGCGCTTGTCCTGGGTGGCGCCGGCCGTCAACCTGATCCTGATCCCGCTGTTCAGCATCGCGCTGCTGCCGCTGATCCTGGCGGGAACCCTGCTGGCGGCCATCCATCCCGCGCTCGGCGCGCCGGTGCTGGGCCTCGCCGCGGAGCTGCTGTCCTGGCTGTGGACGCCCTGGGCGCTGATCGCGGCGTGGCCCGGGGCGGCCGGCAGCCTGCCGATGCCGGGGCTGGTGGGTGCGGCAGTGATGGTCGCCGGCACCTTGTGGCTGCTGGCGCCGCGCGGGTTTCCGGGGCGCACGGTCGGGCTGCTGCTGGTGCTGGCGGTCGTGCTGCGGCCCGTCTGGACGCCCGGGCACGGCGCGCTCGAGGCGGTGATGCTGGATGTGGGGCAGGGCGAGGCGCTCGTCCTGCGCACCGCGGGCCATGTGCTCCTGTATGACACCGGTCCGCGCTTCGGCGGATCGGATGCGGTCGAATGGGTGATCGCGCCCTACCTGCGCGGGCAAGGCATCGACCGGCTCGACCGGGTGATCATCAGCCATCCCGATACCGATCACAGCGGCGGCGCCGAAAGCCTGCGCCGCGCGATGCCGGTGGCGGACTGGCTGGGCGGCGGGCAGGCGCCCTTTCCCGGGACGCGTCCCTGTCGGGCGGGAACGGCTTGGGACTGGGACGGTGTGCGCTTCGAGATCCTGCATCCGCATGCGGGTTATCAGGGGCCCGACAATGACGGCTCGTGCGTGCTGCGGGTGGTGGCGCCGGGTGGCCGGCTGCTGATCGTCGGCGATCTCGAGCAATCCGGCGAGGCGGCCTTGCTGGAACGGGACGCCGACGTGCAGGCCGATGTGCTGGTTGTGGGGCATCATGGCAGCGCCGGCGCGTCGTCGCCCGCCTTTCTCGCGGCGGTGGCGCCCCGCTGGGCGCTGGTCCCTGCCGGCTATGGCAATCGCTGGGGTTTTCCGGCCGTTGCCGTGCGCCGACGCCTGGCCCGGCAGGACAGCACGGCGATCGTCAGCGGCGAGCAGGGCGCCGTCCGGGTGCTTTTCGATCGCGAGAAGCCGCCGCGCGTGCAGGCGCTGCGGTGTCGGCAATCCCGCTATTGGCATGCACCGGCCGCCTGTGCGGTTAAGGAATGAAGCATCGCCAGCCGATCAAGTAGAATGCGGCCGAAGCGGCGCCGTTCACGGTGGAGTGTCGAGCATGTGGGAATTGGTGCGGGCAGGCGGTTGGGTGATGATCCCCATCCTGTTGTGCTCTCTGGGCGCGGTGGCCATCGTCGCCGAGCGATTGTGGAGTCTGCGGCGCACGCGCATCGTGCCGCCGGACCTGCTGCCGCAGGTGCAGCAGTGGATCAAGAACAATCAGCTCACCGATGAAGCGCTGATTCGCCTGCGCCGGCATTCCCCGCTGGGCAAGGTCCTCGCGGCCGGCTTGGCCAGTCGCCATCTGGACCGGGCCGCGGTCAAGGAAAGCATCGAGGACGCCGGCCGCCACGAGGTGCACGAACTCGAACGCTACCTCAACACCCTCGGCACGATCGCCAGCATCTCGCCGCTGCTGGGCCTGCTCGGCACCGTGTTCGGCATGATCCGCATGTTTGCGGCGCTGACCTCGGCGGGCGTCGGCAACCCGGCCGATCTGGCGCATGGCATCGCCGAGGCGCTGATCACGACCGCCGCCGGACTGATCGTCGCCATTCCGGCGCTGGCGATGCACCGTTACCTGCGCGGGCGGGTGGCCGAAATCGTGGTGGAAATGGAAGTGGCCACCATCACGCTGATCAGCACGCTGTATGGCACGGCGATGCCGTCCGGCAGCGCGGCCCCGCGGCGCCGGGTCGCCAAGCCCGCGCCGGCGGTGGCCTCATGAGGTTGAGCCGGCCCCGGGACGACGAGCCCGAGATCAACCTGATCTCGCTGATCGACGTCCTCTTCGTCATCGTGATCTTTCTGATGGTGACGACCACGTTCGCCCGCCAGTCCGGATTGCGCCTCGAGTTGCCGCAGGCCTCTCCGGCGCCCGAGACGACCACCGATCCCGGCGTCACGGTTGCCATCGATCGCAATGGCCGCTACTTCCTCGGCGAGCAGGCCGTCGTCAATGCCCGTCCGGAGACCTTGCGCCGCGCGCTCGAACAGGCCATCGGGCCGGATCGCAACCGGCGCGTAGCGGTGCGCGCCGACGGTCGCGCCAGCCACCAGTCGGTGGTGACCGTCTTCGACGTGCTGGCCCAGATGGGGGTTCGCGACGTGGTGATCGAGACCGTGCAGGCGGCGGAAGGATCATGACCGCCGCGGCCGCAACCCTGTCGCCGCTGGTCATCTACCGCCGTTTGCTGCGTTACAGTCTCGCCCATTGGCCCATGTTCGTGGCGGCGGTCGGCGGCATGGTCCTGTTCGCGCTGTCCGAAACCGCGTTTGCCTGGCTCATGAAGCCCTTGCTCGACGGCAGCTTCGTGGAGCGCGATCCCGGCGTGATCCGCTGGATGCCGCCGCTGGTGTTGGGCCTGTTCCTGCTGCGCGGCGTGGCGGCCTTCGTTTCGGACTACTACATGGCCGACGTCGGCCAGCGGGTGATCAAGACCATCCGCACCGAACTGTTCGATCACTTCCTGCGGCTGCCGAGCGCCTTCTACGATCGCAACGCCTCCGGGCAGCTCCTGTCGAGCCTGACCTTCAACGTCGATCAGGTCGCCAATGCGGCGACCCAGGCCGTGACCGTGATGATCCGCGACAGCCTGAAGGTGGTCGGCTTCATGGCGCTGATGTTCTATCTGAACGCCCGGCTGGCGATCTTCGCGCTGTTGATCGCGCCGGTGATCGCCGTGCTGATCCGCTGGATCAGCAAGCGTTTTCGTCGCATCAGCACGCGCATCCAGCACTCGATGGGCGAACTGACGACCGCGTCGGAGGAGATGATCAAGGGCCAGCGCCTGGCCAAGGTCTTCGGCGCCCAGGACTACGAGGCGCGCCGGTTTGATCAGGTCAACGAACGCAACCGCCGGTTGCTGATGAAACGGGCGCTGACCCAGGCGGCGAGCAACCCGGTGATCCAGCTCATTGCGGCCATCCCCATGGCGGGGATCGTGTATGTCGCCACCAATGCCAGCATTTCCGGCGCGATGACACCGGGCGCCTTTGCCGCCTTCCTGGGCGCCATGGTGGGTCTGCTCTGTCCTCTCA
>JAJXTQ010000212.1 GCA_021783685.1 Pseudomonadota bacterium
ACCCCGGCGCCGGCAATCCGGCCGGAACGCTGCAAAACGCCTTGCTGCACCATGCGCCTGCGCTGGTGCATCTGCCCCGGGCCGGGCTGGTGCATCGCCTCGACAAGGACACTTCCGGCCTCATGGTCGTGGCCAAGACGCTCACCAGCCATACCCGGCTCGTCAGCGCGTTGCAGGCGCGGGAGATCCGGCGGGAGTACGACGCCGTGGTCATCGGCGCGCTGCTCGCCGGCGGCACGGTCGACGCGCCGCTGGGCCGCCATCCGCGCGATCGGCTGCGCATCGCGGTGCGGGAAGGGGGACGGGATTCGCTCACCCATTACCGGGTGAGCGAACGCTATCCCCACCATACCCGCCTCAGGTTGCGGCTGGAGACCGGCCGGACGCACCAGATCCGCGTGCACATGGCGCATCTGGGCCATCCGGTACTGGGTGATCCGCTTTACGCGGGCCGCCTGCGACTGCCGGCCGGCATCGACCCGGCACTGGCCGATATCCTGCGGGGCTTCAGACGTCAGGCACTGCACGCCACGCGGCTGGGCCTCGTCCACCCCGGTAACGGCTCGGAACGGGTCTGGGAGCGACCGCCGCCCGCGGACCTACAGGCCCTGATCGCGGCGCTGCGGCAGCAGGGTGGCGCATGAGCGGGGCGGTGCCCAGTCTGGTTCAGCGCGGTGCCCTCGCACTGATCGTGCCCGACTGGCCGGCGCCGCCATCGGTGCGCGCGGCGGCCACCACCCGCTTGGGCGGCGTGAGCGCGGGCGCATATGCCCGCCTCAATCTGGGCGATCATGTCGGTGACGATCCGGCCGCCGTGGCCGCAAACCGGCGCCGGCTGGCCGAGTCGCTGGCCCTGCCGGCGGCGCCTTATTGGCTGCGTCAGGTCCACGGCACGGGTGTGGTACGCGCCGGTCGTGCCGAATCCCCCTCCGTCGAGGCTGACGGCTCCTGGACGGACGAGGCCGGCGTGGTGTGCGTCGTAGGGACGGCCGATTGCCTGCCGGTGCTGTTCTGCGACGCGAACGGGTCGCGGATCGCCGCCGCGCACGCCGGCTGGCGCGGGCTGGCGGCCGGGGTGCTGGAAACCACGGTCGGTGCGCTCGGGGTTCCACCGGAGCGACTCCTGGCCTGGCTGGGCCCGGCCATCGGCGCGACGGCGTTCGAGGTGGGACCTGAGGTGCGCGAGCGCTTTCTCGACGTCGACCCGTCTGCGGCAGCGGCTTTCTGCCGGGGCCGGGATGACCGCTGGCTGGCCGATCTGGCACAGCTCGCGCGCCTGCGGCTGCGCCGGCTGGGCGTGACGGGCATCTGGGGCGGGCACTGGTGCACGGCCGGCGATCCCGCGCGGTTCTTTTCCTACCGACGCGACGGGGTGACGGGCCGCATGGCCACGTTGATCTGGCGGACCTGAGCCGTCCGACGCTGCCGGCTGAGCGACCGGTGAAGCATGTGGCAGGACGAAAGGGATGGCGGCGTACCGCCATCCCCGATCGGCTGTTCTGGTGCTTACTTATTGCGCACGAAGGAGCTGGAGACGCCCAGCGAGAAGCTGTTGGTGTAGGCGATGTTACGGGCCGGGTTCAGGTTGTTCACCGCAGTGTAGGTCGTGGTGGGCACCACGCCGACGGTGTAGCCATAGCCGTAGCTGGTGGGAGAATTGCTGAAACCGAAGCCCAGCGCAGGGTTCAGGTTCCAGCCATAGGAGAACGCCTGGCCTTGCACATTGGACAGCGCGGCATCGTCCATCTCGACCGCGGCGGCCTGCGAAGCCATGGGAGCGACGGCCAGCAGCGCGAGCATCATCAGGGATTTGCGGTTCATGCGTAGATTCCTCAATGGGGTGCGGGGGGACACCAGACCGTAGGGATCGGCCGGGCGGGATCGAGAATAGGCCGACCTGCGCTGCGGTCGCATGACTTATTTGTGAAGTATTTCTTACTCGTCAATTGCGTCGCACGACAGCAGGTCCAAAAACCTCCCATGCCTCGCGCTCAGGCCAGTGCGGCGCTCATAACGATATGTTTGTTATAGAAAGAAACGAGGAAATGGCGGGTGAATCGGGGAGATTCGAGGAGAGGTCGGAAAGAAGCGCCCAGAGGCACCTTTGCCGCATTGTGACGTCCAGACTCTTTAATCATTTCTTGATTTTGACAAAGGGACGTTCAGGCGAAGGGCGGTTGCCTGAAAGCGCAGGTGGAGGCGGCAAACGGGAATGGCGGCGAGGTCACCATCCCCGAAGGTGCTTTCCCGGGCGATCAGCCGGCGAGGCGCACCGCCAGTTCCGCCACGCGCCGCCCCTGGTAGCGGGCAACCGTGGCTTCCTTCTCGGAGACCTGCCGGCTGCCGTCGCCGCCGGCCAGCGTGGCCGCGCCATAGGGCGAACCGGCGGTGACCTCGGAGATATCGGACAGCATCTGCCCGGCCACATCCCCGTAGCCCAAGGGCACGATCAGCATGCCGTGGTGAGCCAGCGTGTGCCAGAAGGAGGTCACGGTGGTTTCCTGGCCGCCGCCCACACCGGTGCTGGTGAACACGCTGGCCAGCTTGCCGTTGAGGGCGCCCTGCGCCCACAGCCCGCCGGTCTGGTCGAGGAAACTGCGCATCTGCCCGGTCATGTTGCCGAAGCGGGTCGGGGAGCCGAAGAGGATGGCGTCGTACTCGGCCAGCTCGGCCGGCGTGGCGACGGGCGCGGCCTGATCGAGCTTGGCGCCGAACTGGCGCGCCTGTTCCTCAGGAATGGTTTCCGGCACGCGCTTGACCGTCACTTGAGCACCGGCCACCGAACCGGCCCCTTCGGCGACGAGCTGCGCCATCGTTTCGATGTGACCATACATGGAGTAATAGAGGACGAGGATCTTGGCCATGATGCGCTCCTTGGCAGACAGGACGGGATGCGGTTTCAGCCGCGGATGAAATGGTCTGGACGATCCCTCGAGATGGCCCGACGTTTCCTGGCAGGGGGGCCATTTGGAGTCCGGGGTCAGGATAGCCGATCCGGGTCACCTGTTTGGCATCGGTCGCTGGCGTCGGCCCGTTCTTGGGTCGGTCGTCGGCATATTCCCGGCGCCAAGTCTCGATCCGTATTCAGTCGCGGAAGCCGTGCCGGCGGCACGGGTCCTTCTCCGCCATGCCAGCGCCCGCCTCACGCAGAATCGATGACCTGCGGTTCCGAAAACCGCTTCTTCACGTCCAATCTCCCGGTCAGGTGGGATCGGACTCCAGATCAAACCACGACTCAAATCGGGGGACGTCGCTGGCTCGGGCGTAACCACAGCGATGTGCCGGGCGGCAGCGTGCAGACCAACCGGGCCTGCAACCGGCGCGGCGCCCGGTTTCACCACGGCATTGCAAGACCCCCGGCCGGGGCTTTCAGTCCCCACCCTCACGAAAGCTCATCCAGACGTACAGCGCCGCGCCGACCGTGATGGCCGAATCGGCGAGATTGAAGGCGGGCCAGTACCAGTCCCGGTAATAGAGCTGGATGAAGTCGATGACGTGGCCGTGCAGGGCACGGTCGACGGCATTGCCGAGCGCGCCGCCGAGGATGAGCGCAAAGGCGAGCGGCCAGAGGATTTCCCGCTCCGGGCGCAGCAGCAGCCAGCGCAGCAGGACACCGCCCACGCCCAGCGCGAGGGCCAGAAAGAACCAGCGCTGCCAGCCGCCCGCGCCCGCCAGGAAGCTGAAGGCCGCGCCGGGGTTGTAGGCCAGCGTCAGATTGAACAAGCCCGGCACGACCGCGTGCGGCGTGTAGGGCGCAAGCAGGGCTTCGGCGAGCTGTTTGCTGGCCTGATCCAGACCCAACAGCGCTGCCACCAGCCCCAGCCAGAGGACCAGGCGCACCGGCCGATCGAGGATCCGCGGCGCGCCGTCTGTCGTGGCTGCGCTCATGCCCACTGCCGGTCCTCACCGGACCCCGCGACATTGCCGGCGCAGCGCCCGCAGAGGTCGGGATGATCGGGATGGCTGCCGACATCCGCGCGCCGGTGCCAGCAGCGCGGGCACTTGGCATGCTCCGCGGGGCGAATGGCGATCCACAGCTCATCACCGCCGGGCAGGGTCGCGTGCACGGCCTCGGGCACGCGCGCCGTCTCCCGGGCCAGACGGGCCTCGGAGGTGATCAGCGCAAAACGCAGTTCGCCCGCCAGCGGCGCGAGCGCTTCGAAAAGCTCCTGACCGGCATAGAGATCGACCTCGGCTTCGAGATTCGCGCCCGCCCCGGTGGCCACGCGC
>JAJXTQ010000213.1 GCA_021783685.1 Pseudomonadota bacterium
ACCAGGGTGGACTCGGGCATTTTCATGAATTTCTGGCTGGAAAACAGAAGAATATTCTCGTCGTGATGATCGATGATCTTCTGTATCTTGGCGGCGCTGTCCTTGTCGATCATATTGAGCAGCGCATCGGCTTCGGTGGCCGGCAACGCGGCCAGAATGTCGGCTGCCTGCGCCGGACTCATGGCGTTGATCAGCTGAGTCGCATAGTGCTTTTCCATCGACCGGATCAGTTCGCGCTGCACGCGCGGCTCCACCTCTTCCAGCGTGTCGGAAGCGTGTTCCGGCTCGATCTCCTTGAACACCGCCAGCCGCTGATCGCCATCCAGCTCTTCCAGGATATCGGCCAGATCGACCGGATGGATATCGCTGATATTTTCCTTGAGTACATTCAGCTTGACGTGCCCCTTGAAGATGCCGATATGCTCGGGCAAGGGCTGGACATACATCCAGGAGACCGTTTGCCCCGCCCTTTGCTTGGCTATCCATTCGGCGAGCCTCCTCAAGCCCATGCGGCGCAGCAGGCGTTGTCTGCTGAAGTCGACCTCGCTCACGTGCAGCTTGCCGCCCTGGACGTTGAGCTTGATGTCGTAGACGACTTCGACTTCGTGATCGTCCATGTCGAGGATCTTCTTGTCGAGAATATGCGCACGCAGCAGGATCGATCCTTCGGCGGGCGCGCGTTCGTATTCGGCGGGCGTCTGGACGTCGAACACGATTTCGGTGTTCGATATCAGGGTCAGCTTGTCCCAAGGCAGCAGCAGGGAGGGATAGCCGAACGGGCGGGTGACGACGAAATGCGTCACTTCGGGAAGCTTCCCCGTCTCGAAGATCACCATGTCGGTCAGGCGGCCGACCCGTTCGGTTTTGAGATAGACCCGGCGGCCGATGATCTCGCTGAGGAAAAACTTGTGTTCCAGTATCGCGGCCATGGCCAGTTTCCTCAGCCCAGGATAAGAATAAATTTGTAGATGAACAAAGCCACCAGCAGCAGCAGATAAACCCGCAGCGCCATCAGAGAAATCTTCACGCCGCGCGACATGACGATGTGCGGCTTGCTGTAGCGATGGTTGATTTCCCGAATTTTCCGGACCAGGCGATAGATGCTCGAAGCCATATTTGCTTCCTCGGGTCACTGAAACATGCTGGGGAACATGACGCTGATCCCGTACAGCGTGGATAAGATCACGATGGCGACGACGATGAAGCCGCCGATCAAATTGTCGGTCGAGGTATTGCAGTATTCGCCCATGTGCTTTTTGTCATTGAGCAGCAGTATCAGGAATACCAGGGCGGCCGGCAGCAAGGTGACCGCGACCACCTGGACGAACAGGGTGATCAATACCAGCGGCGCGCCGGGGATCAGCACCACCAGGCCGGCGGTGATCAAGGTCAGGAAATAGCTGGCATAGAACCAGGGCGCCTCCTTGATTTTCGTGTTGAGCGAGTGCGCCCAGCCGAAGATTTCGCCGAAGGCCCAGGAGCTGGCCAGCGAAATGCAGATGGCGCCGAGCAGGCCGGCATCGAACAGGCCGATGGCCATGAAGCTGCCGACATAGTGATTGGTTTTCAACAATTGCTCGGCGGCCTGGGAGGCGCTGTCGATGTCGACGCCTCTCAGTATGGTGCCGGTCACGACGACGATGAAGATGGCCACGATCACCGTCAGCACCGAACCCAGGAAGGTATCGAACTTGCCCCAGGGGATGTCCTTTTCCAGCATGCCCTTATCGACCACGGCGCTTTGCTGGAAGAACAGCATCCAGGGGGCGATGGTGGTGCCGATGTTGGCCATCAGGAAGAAAAACAGTTCGCCGTTGAAGCCTCCGGGGAAATTGGGGATCAGGCCCTCCCTGAGTATGTCCGAGACCGCAGGATGGATGATGAAGGCGCCCGGGATGTAGATGAGGTTCAAGGCGCAAAACAGCAGCGCGATCTTTTCCCAGGTCCAGTAACGACCGTTCAGCACGATCGTGCCCATCAGCGCCACCACGCCGGCCACCGTGAGCCAGGGCGGCACGCCGAAGATGCGCAGGGCCGCGGTCATGCCGATGAACTCGGTGACCAGCGTCAACCAGTCCACGATCATCAGGTCGATCAGCGAAAACCAGCCCCAGAATGCGCCGAAGCCGTCGAAAATCGCCTCGGCGTGGCCGCGCTTGGTGACCGCGCCCAGGCGCACGGTCATCTCCTGCACGTAGTAGGCCACCGGGATCAGGATCAGCAGGAACCAGATCAGGTTGTAGCCGTACTTGGCGCCGGTGGCGGCGTAGGTGGTGATGCCGCCGGCGTCGTTGTCGGCGACCATGACCACCAGCCCCGGTCCGGCGATGACCAGGTAGAGCTGGATGGCTTTCCAGTACTTGCGGAACTTGTAGTAGAGCTTGGAAAATAGGTTCATCTCGGCACCGGGTGACGGGAGTTGCTGCGGATGAGGATCATCGAGGTGGGGTGTCCGGGTTTCCGATCAATATGTTGTAGCGCGCGCCGACTATGCGCACCGGGCCGCGATCGGCATTCTAGGCCGTCTTGCCGATGTGCTGGTAGTCCAGTGATGGGTCAGGTCGGCGCCCTCGGTCAGCTTGAAGAGCGCCCCGCGCTTTGCCGACCGGCAGCCGTTACGTTACGCTAGCGGCCCGATCAGCCGACGAGGGAACGAACCCGATGCAAATCGATCCTTTCAGCCACAGCAAGGCGGATAACTACAAGCTGCTCACCAATCTGGTGGTTCCGCGTCCGATCGCCTGGGTCAGCAGCCAGAGCCCGGGCGGCGTGGTCAATCTCGCCCCCTTCAGCTTTTTCAACGCGGTGGGCAGCGACCCGCTGTACCTCATCGTCAGCATCGGCGACAACGATGCCGGCGGGCCCAAGGATAGCGCCAGAAATATTCGGGCCAGCGGCGAGTTCGTGGTGAATCTGGTGACCGAGGAATTGTTCGACGCCATGAACCTGTCGGCGGCCGACTTCCCGCCCGAGCAGAGCGAACTGGAGGCGGCGCATCTGCACGCCGCACCCTCGGTGCGGATCAAGGCGCCCCGGGTGGCAGAAGCGCAGGCCAGCCTCGAGTGCAAGCTGCATAGCGCGCAGTCGCTGGGCGCGAACACGTTGTTCATCGGCGAAGTGGTGATGTTCCATATCGCCGACCATCTGCTCGGCCCGCGTCTGCACATCGAGAATTTCGCGCCCATCGGCCGGCTCGGCTCACCTTCCGTCTATTGCCGCACCACCGACCGCTTCGACGTTGCGCGCATCAGCTACGCGCAATGGCGGCGGGACCCCGATTGACGGCAGCGGAGCCGCCGGTCACTGCGGCGGATTGAGCAGGACGCTGCGGTCCACCTTTTCGATGTCGGTGAATCCGCAAAAGGCCATGGTCAGATCCAGTTCATTGCGCATGATCTCCAGGCACTTCGTCACGCCCGCCTCACCCTGGGCGCCCAGTCCGTAGAGGAAGGCGCGGCATATTATGGTGCCCCTGGCGCCCAGAGCCACGGCCTTGAATACGTCCTGGCCGGTGTAGATGCCGCCGTCCACCCATACCTCGATGCGGCTGCCCGCGGCGGCGACGATGGCGGGCAGCGCCGAGATCGAACTGGGCGCGCCGTCCAACTGGCGGCCGCCGTGATTGGAGACGATCAGCGCGTCGGCGCCGGAGTCGGCGGCGAGCCTGGCGTCCTCAGCGTCCATGATGCCCTTGAGGATCAGCTTGCCGCCCCAGCGCTTCTTGATCCATTCCACGTCGTCCCAGTTGAGGCAGGGATCGAACTGTTGACTGGTCCAGGCCGACAGCGAGCTCATGTTCTCCACGCCCTTGACGTGGCCGACGATGTTGCCGAACTGCCGCCGCTGCGTGCCCAGCATCCTCAAGCCCCACCTCGGCTTGGTGGCCAGATTGAGCAGGTTGGCCAGGGTCGGCTTGGGCGGCGCGGACAGTCCGTTCTTCAGATCCTTGTGCCGCTGCCCGAGGATCTGCAGGTCCAGGGTCAGCATCAGCGCCGAGCATTTGGCGGCTTTGGCGCGGTCGATCAGGCGCTCGATGAAGTCCCGGTCGCGCATCACGTAGAGCTGGAACCAGAAGGGCGCGCTGGTGTGCGCCGCCACGTCTTCGATCGAGCAGATGCTCATCGTCGACAGCGTGAAGGGCACGCCGAATTTTTCCGCCGCGCGCGCGGCGAGGATTTCGCCGTCGGCGTGCTGCATCCCGGCCAGACCGATCGGCGCCAGCGCCACC
>JAJXTQ010000214.1 GCA_021783685.1 Pseudomonadota bacterium
GGTGATCAGCGTGCGCGGCACCGGCTTCGACGCCGCGGGGCAGGGCGGCGACGCCGCGCTCGAGAACGTCGCCGCCGGCCCCGACCTCGGCCTGACCGCCTTCGTCGGGCGCGAGCTCACCAAGTCCGAGCGTCCCGAACTGGCCGCCGCCAAGATCATCGTCTCGGGCGGCCGCGGCATGGGCAGCGGCGAGAACTACCACAAGCTGCTCGAACCCCTGGCCGACAAGCTCGGCGCCGCGCTGGGCGCTTCCCGCGCTGCCGTCGACGCGGGCTTCGTGCCCAACGACTACCAGGTCGGCCAGACCGGCAAGATCGTCGCGCCCCAGCTCTATTTCGCCATCGGCATCTCCGGGGCGATCCAGCATCTGGCCGGGATGAAGGACAGCAAGGTGATCGTCGCGATCAACAAGGATGCCGACGCGCCGATCTTCCAGGTGGCCGATTACGGTCTGGTCGCCGACCTGTTCCAGGCGGTGCCGGAGCTGGTTGCCGAGTTGGGTTGAGTTTGCGTCGGAAGGGAGTCGTCATGAGCAGTTATGCAGCACCCCTGAAAGACATGCACTTCGTGCTGCGCGAGCTGGCGGATCTTAACCGGGTGGCACAACTGCCCGGCTTCGAGGAGGCCAGCGCCGACGTGGTCTACGCCATCCTCGACGAAGCAGGCAAGTTCGCGTCCGGGGTGCTGGCGCCGATCAACGCCGGCGGCGACCGGGAAGGCGCGCGCTGGGCCGACAAGGCGGTGACTATGCCGGCGGGCTTCAGGGAGGCCTACCGGCAATTCGCCGAGGATGGCTGGAACGGCCTGTCTTGCGAGCCGGAATTCGGCGGCCAGGGGCTGCCCAAGCTGGTCTCCGCCGCGGTCCAGGAAATGTGGAAGGCCGCCAACATCTCCTTCTCGCTCTGTCCGCTGCTCACGCTGGGCGCGATCGAGGCGCTCACCCTGGTCGGCTCCCCCGAGCAGCAGCGGAAGTATCTGCCCAACATGATCGCCGGTCGCTGGACCGGCACCATGAACCTGACCGAGCCTCAGGCCGGCTCAGACCTGGCGGCGGTGCGTACCCGCGCGCTGCCTCAGGGGGACGGTAGTTACCGGATCTTCGGCCAGAAGATCTTCATCACCTACGGCGAGCACGACATGGCGGAGAACATCGTGCACCTGGTGCTGGCTAGGACGCCGGATGCGCCCGAAGGGGTGAAGGGTATCTCGCTGTTCGTGGTGCCTAAGTTCCTGGTCGATGATGCGGGCAATCTGGGCGCGCGCAACGACGTTCATTGCGTCTCGATCGAACACAAATTGGGCATTCACGCCAGCCCGACCTGCGTGATGGCCTACGGCGATGAAGGCGAAGGCGCGGTCGGCACCCTGGTGGGGCGCGAGAACGAAGGTCTGAAATACATGTTCATCATGATGAACGCCGCCCGTTTCGCCGTCGGCCTGGAAGGACTGGCGCTGGGCGAGGCCGCCTACCAAAAGGCGCTCGCCTATGCCCGGGAACGCGTCCAGGGCCGCGCCATCGAGGGCTCGGCCGGTAGCGTACCGATCATCCGTCATCCCGACGTCAGGCGCATGCTGATGCTGATGAAGTCGCAGATCGAGGCGATGCGCGCGCTGGCCTACTGGGTCGCCGCCGCCCATGACGCGGCGCTGCATCACGCCGATCCGGACGAGCGCCGGCGCAATCAGGCGCTGGTCGATCTGATGATACCGGTGGTCAAGGGCTGGTGCACCGAGACCGGCAACGAGATCGCTCATCTCGGCGTCCAGGTGCACGGCGGCATGGGCTTCATCGAGGAGACCGGCGCCGCCCAGTACCTGCGCGACGCCCGGATCACCACCATCTACGAGGGCACCACCGGCATCCAGGCCAACGATCTGGTCGGGCGCAAGATCGCACGCGAGGGCGGCGCCACGCTCAAGACCGTGATCGAAGAGATGCGCGAGACCGAGGCACAGCTCGCCGACCAAAGCGGCGCAGACTTCGCCGCGCTCGGGGCGGCATTGGGCCGCGGCATCACCGTGCTGGCCGAGGCGGCGGAGCATATCGTCGGGCGCTACGGCGACGACATACGCGGCGTCTCGGTCGGCGCCGTGCCCTTCCTCAAGCTGATGGGCAGCGTCTGCGGCGGCTGGCTGATGGCGCGCGCCGCGCTGCTTGCCCAGGCGAAGATCGCGGCCGGCGACGATGACTCCTTCTACCCGGCCAAGATCGCCACCGCGCGCTTCTACGCCGACCACGTGCTCGCCGCGGCCCCGGGTCTCGCCCACACCGTGATCCACGGTGCGCCGGGCGCGCTGGCGCTCGCCGAAGAGATGTTCTGAGCGCGGTGGAGCGCGGCGAGGCGCTGGCGCGGATCGCCGCCGAGGCTGAGGGCGGCGAACTGGTGTTCCCGACCCACGCCGAGGTGGCGCTTCGGGTGCGCCTGGCGCTGGAGGACCCGGACCTGCATATCGAGACCGCAGTGCGCGCGGTTCAGGCCGAGCCGCTGCTGGCGAGCCGGGTGGTGGCCCTGGCCAATTCTGTGGTCTTCAACCGCGCCGGCCATGCCATCGCCGACGTGCGCAGCGCCGTCTCCCTGCTCGGCTTCCAGTTGATCCGCTCGCTCGCCACCGCCCTGATCATGCGCCAGATGGTCGGTGCCGCCAGTTCGCCCGAAGCGCAGCAACTGGCGCAGCGCCTGTGGCAGCATTCGGTCGAGGTCGGCGCCCTGGCGCACGTGCTGGCCGCGCGTTGCGGCCTGCGCAATCCCGACGTCGCCCTGTTCGCCGGTATCGTCCATGAGGTCGGCGGCTTCTACCTGATCTCGCGCGCCGGCGCCTATCCTGGCCTGCTGTGGCAGGAGCGGGCGCCGGCGTGGACGGGTGTCGAACAGATGGCGATCAGGCGGGCTGTGCTGCGCGCGCTCAGGGTTCCGGCGGAGGCGATCAGCGCCATCGAGGGGCAATGGTGGACAGCGCCGGCGCTGCCCGCGCTGCCCGCGCATTTTCCGGCGATGACGCTGGCGGACGTCCTGCTCTTGGCGCACGGCCTGTCGCCGGTCGAAAATCCGCTGCTGCTCGCCGATGGCGCGGAGATGTCCGCCGCTGCCCGCGAGCAGATCGCCGCCACCCCGCTGGCCGCGGTGCTCGAAGAGTCGGCGGCGGAAATCGAGTCCTTGTCCGCCGCGCTGCGCTTCTGAGGCCACCTTACTCCGGTACATACTGCTGCGCGTAGGCCTCCTCCTGCAGCTTGGCCTGGGCCGCCGCCAGGCGCGCCACCGGCACGCGCGGTCCCGAGCAGGACACGTAGTTCAGACCGATGTGGTGGCAGAAATGGATAGACGCGGGATGGCCGCCGTGTTCGCCGCAGATGCCGATCTTGAGCTCGGGGCGGGTCTTGCGGCCGCGGTCCACCGCCATCTTCATCATCTGGCCCACACCCTTGATGTCGAGCACTTCGAAGGGATTGTCCTGGAGGATGCCGGTCTCGTTGTAGGCGGGCAGGAACTTGTTCTCGGCGTCCTCGCGGCTGAAGGAGAAGGTCGCCTGGGTCAGGTCGTTGGTGCCGAAGGAGAAGAATTCGGCCATCTCCGCCATGCGCCCGGCGCGGATGCAGGCGCGCACCACCTCCAGCATCGAGCCGAACTTGAAGCGCACGCTGATGCCGTGGGTCAGCTCCACCACCTGGTGCAGGCGCTGCACGTAACCGTGGATGCGGCTCAATTCCTCGACCGTGGCCACCTGCGGCACCATGATCTCGGGATGGATCTCGATGCCCTCCTTGGCGCATAGCGCCGCAGCCTCCAGGATCGCCTGGATCTGCATCGAGTAGATCTCGGGATAGGTGATCCCCAGGCGCACGCCGCGATGGCCGAGCATGGGGTTCACCTCGGCCAGCGCGCGCACCTTCTTCAGGATCTTCTCCTTCTTGGAAATCGCGTCGTCTTCTAGGTGGGAGCTCTTGAAGGTGTGCAGGCCGTCCATCAGCTTGACCAGTCCGTCGGCGTATTGCTGGTAGAGCTTGGGATTGAGCAGCTTCAGGGTCTCGGGCAGTTCCTCCAGACCCTTGATGGTGTCGCGCAGGTGGTGCAGGTGGGCGATCTCCAGTTCGAGCTGCGCCGCGGTCGGCAGGAATTCGTGCATCGGCGGATCGAGCAGGCGCACCGTCACCGGCAATCCCTTCATGGCCTTGAATATCCCCTTGAAGTCGGCGCGCTGGATCGGCAGCAGGCGGTCCAGCGC
>JAJXTQ010000215.1 GCA_021783685.1 Pseudomonadota bacterium
CGAGCCTCTCTTCGTCGTTGAAGTCGGCGACGTTGATCGCGCCCTTCAGGCTGTCGTTGGCCTCGGCCAGCTTGCCGATGATCTTGTTGATGCGGTCGCCGATCTCCTTGTCGCCCTTGGCGGCCACCATGTTGGCGAAGCGGGCGCCGGGCGGCACGTCGATCAGTGCATTCGGGTCGGCGGCGTACTTGTCGGACACGTACTTGACGAACAGCAGAGTCAGCACGTAGTCCTTGTACTGACTGGCATCCATGCCGCCGCGCAATTCGTCGCACGACTGCCAGAGCTTGCTGTAAAGCTGGGATTTCTTGAGGGCCATCGGTTCTTTTCGTTGGGGTGGCGGCCGAGTGCATTTGCGACCCCGGCGCCATGGCTGCGGAGCTTACCTGCCGGAGGGCGCGTTCCTGGGGCCGAGCGCCTACTTCACGCGGCGAATCGCAGGCCGGCCGGCGGCCTGCTGCGCTGCCGTGTCGAGCGCGCGCTCGACCGCCCGTGCCAAGAGCGTGCGAGTGATCAGGCGCGCCGCAACCAGCATCGGCACGTAGAGCGCTGCAGCGGCGAGCCCGGCGAGTGCCGCCACGGGCAGGTCGGCCAGCACCAAGCCCGCGGCCACCGCGAGCACGGCCGCCAGGGCGACGCCATCACACCGCCGCTACAGCGGCGGCGGGTCGCTGCGCACGAAGTTGACCTGCGCGCCCGTCGACAGGTTGCGCAGCCCGACCAGCTGCTTGCGGTGCAGAACGGCCAGCACCCGGTGCCCGCGGCGCGCCGGCATCACCCGTGCATGCACGACCAGCTTCACCTCCATGCCCCAGGTCGACTGGATCCACAGCTCCCGCCGCTCGCGCGCCGGGTACTGCTCGCACCAGCGCATCGGCACGTTGATGAACCGCTGGACTTCGGTCGGCTCGCCGCAGACCCAGTAGAAGGTGCGCATGGCCTGGCTCCGGGTGAAGACCCGGTCACCGTCACATGGGATAACGGCAGGTCACTGGGACCCCTTGCCCGCTTGATCAGATCTCTTCGTGGCTCCCGGCAGAGGCGCGCGACGCCGTGGACGCGCGCTCTCGGCGCCAGTGCTGCGGGACGGTGACCTGGACGCCGATGGCGAGCAGCTGGCGCGACAGCTTGAGGACGGCACGATCGCGGCTCAGGAGCCACCGGGCGGGTACCCTGACGGCGAGGTCGATGAACTTCTGATCGTCGGGATCGCTGCAGTGCAGCCGGCCCGCCGCCGCAAGCGCAGGCGGAGTGGCGACGCTCTCGCAATGGCGATCCCAGGCGCCCCACACGACGGCCGGATCGGGGTGCCAGGGATCGAGATGGCCACGGCCCAATACGTGGGCGAGTTCGTCGCGCATCGCCGTCGTCGCGATCCAGCGCACCTCGCCGGCGACGATCGCAGCGCCCAGCGTGGCGCCATCGGGGTCGCCGAACACCAGCCAGTCGAGTACCACATTGGTGTCCAGCACGATCGGCGGGACTCTTGGCGTCGGCAAATTCATCGTTCGGAGTCGATTCAGGCTGCGCACGGTAACACCCGACATTCATCAATGTGTCGCAAGAGCACCCCTTCCGGCAGTCAGTCTTGCGGCTGTCAAGACATCGGCATACAATCGAGGGCTTTTCGGCAGACACTGCTGCGCTCTTCGCTGGGCGGCCTACCGGACACGGTCCGCGCGCGGCGCGCCAGTCCCAGGGCGCATCGCCAACTGGCCAGTGGGCTTGTTCGCCGAAAATCAGTGACTTCAAACGGGAACAAGTTACCAATGCCTACCATCAACCAACTCGTGCGTCACGGTCGCGAGACCGAGATCACGAAGTCCAAGTCGCCGGCGCTGCAAGGCGGCCCGCAGCGGCGCGGCGTGTGCACCCGCGTGTACACCACGACGCCGAAGAAGCCGAACTCCGCGCTGCGGAAGGTCGCCAAGGTTCGCCTGACCAACGGCTTCGAGATCATTTCGTACATCGGCGGCGAAGGTCATAACCTGCAGGAGCACAGCGTCGTGCTCGTGCGCGGCGGCCGGGTGAAGGATCTGCCGGGTGTGCGCTACCACATCGTGCGTGGCTCGCTCGACCTGCAGGGCGTGAAAGACCGCAAGCAGTCGCGCTCCAAGTATGGCGCGAAGCGGCCTAAGAAGGCATAGGGGCTGCGCCCCAATGGAAGACCGGCCTGAAGGCCGGCAAAGGTTTCGTCAAGTCATCCCGGCTTGACGAGTAAGTTGGATGACCTCGCATAGGTCGTCCGCGGCGGGTGCGAGAGCATCGGCCAACTGAAGCAAAAGGAAGAGAAATGCCTCGTCGCCGCGAAGTCCCCAAACGGGACATCCTCCCCGATCCGAAGTTCGGCTCGGTCGACCTGTCCAAGTTCATGAACGTCATCATGGAGTCGGGCAAGAAGGCCGTTGCCGAGCGCATCATCTACGGTGCGCTCGAGCAGGTCGAGAAGAAGTCGGGCAAGGACCCGCTCGAGATCTTCATCACCGCGCTGAACAACATCAAGCCGATGGTCGAAGTGAAGTCACGCCGTGTCGGCGGTGCGAACTACCAGGTTCCCGTGGAAGTTCGCCCGGTGCGCCGCGTGGCGCTGGCCATGCGCTGGCTCAAGGAATCGGCTCGCAAGCGCGGCGAGAAGTCCATGGCGCAACGCCTGGCCAACGAGTTGCTCGAGGCCGTCGAAGGCCGCGGCGGCGCGATGAAGAAGCGCGATGAAGTGCACCGCATGGCCGAGGCCAACAAGGCGTTCTCGCACTTCCGCTTCTAACTCTCGGTTTTCCCGTCCCGGCCGCTCATCGGGTTTACACGAACCCGCGAGCGGCTCACGTATTTGGAGTGCCATCATGGCCCGCAAGACCCCCATCGAGCGCTATCGCAATATCGGCATCTCGGCGCACATCGACGCCGGCAAGACCACGACCACCGAGCGCATTCTGTTCTACACCGGTGTGAACCACAAGATCGGTGAAGTGCACGATGGCGCGGCCACGATGGACTGGATGGAGCAGGAACAGGAGCGCGGCATCACGATCACGTCGGCTGCGACCACCTGCTTCTGGAAGGGGATGGAACTGGGCTTCCCCGAGCACCGCATCAACATCATCGACACGCCCGGGCACGTGGATTTCACGATCGAGGTCGAGCGCTCGATGCGCGTGCTCGACGGCGCCTGCATGGTGTACTGCGCCGTGGGCGGCGTGCAGCCGCAGTCGGAGACTGTCTGGCGTCAGGCCAACAAGTACAAGGTGCCGCGCCTGGCGTTCGTCAACAAGATGGACCGCACCGGCGCGAACTTCTTCAAGGTCTACGAGCAGATGAAGGTGCGCCTGATGGCGAATCCGGTGCCCATCGTGATCCCCATCGGTGCCGAAGAGAGCTTCACCGGCGTGATCGACCTCATCAAGATGAAGGCGATCATCTGGGACGAAGCCTCGCAGGGCATGAAGTTCGAGTACCGCGAGATCCCGGCCGAGTTGCTCGAGGAGTCCAAGAAGTGGCGCGAGAACATGCTCGAGGCCGCGGCCGAGTCGTCTGAAGAATTGATGAACAAGTACCTCGAGTCGGGTGATCTGTCCGAGGACGAGATCAAGCTCGGCATCCGCACACGCACCATCGGCGCCGAGATCCAGCCGATGTTCTGCGGCTCTGCCTTCAAGAACAAGGGCGTGCAACGCATGCTGGACGGCGTGGTCGATTTCATGCCGTCGCCGATCGACATCCCGCCGGTGCCCGGCACCGATGACGACGACAAGCCCACGCAGCGGCGCGCGGCCGACGACGAGAAGTTCGCCGCGCTCGCGTTCAAGCTGATGACCGACCCGTATGTCGGCCAGCTGACGTTCGTGCGCGTCTATTCGGGCGTGCTGAAGTCTGGCGACTCGGTCTTCAACCCGATCCGCGGCAAGAAGGAGCGCATTGGCCGCATCCTCCAGATGCACGCCAACCAGCGCGAGGAGATCAAGGAAATCCTGGCCGGTGACATTGCCGCCTGCGTGGGTCTGAAGGACGTGACCACGGGCGAAACACTGTGCGACCCGACGGCGATCATCACGCTCGAAAAGATGGTTTTCCCGGAGCCGGTGATCTCGCAGGCCGTCGAGCCCAAGACCAAGCCCGACCAGGAGAAAATGGGCATCGCACTCGGCCGTCTGGCACAGGAAGACCCGTCGTTCCGCGTCAAGACCGACGAAGAATCGGGCCAGACCATCATCTCCGGCATG
>JAJXTQ010000005.1 GCA_021783685.1 Pseudomonadota bacterium
CACGCAGGTGGTCCGGTCATTCCAGTCCACCAGGCGTGACATCATCTCCGCCCCCACCACCAGCACCCGCCGGGCATCCCCCATGCGAATGAACTTGTCGGCCACACTCAGCGCATAGATGAAGCCGCTGCACGCCGCTTCCAGGCTGAACGCGCCGATCCCGGCGATGCCGAGCCGCTCCTGCAGCATGGTGGCGCAGTTGGGGAAGATCTGATCCGGTGTGGTGGTGCCGACGATGATGAGATCCAGGTCCTCCGGCGCCAGACCGCCGGCAGCGAGCGCGCTTCGCGCCGCCTGCTCGGCCATCATGCTGACCGTTTCATCCGCGGCGCTGATGTGGCGCTCCGATATCCCTGTCCGTTCGCGGATCCAGGCGTCGTTGGTGTCCAGTCGCGCTTCCAGATCGGCATTGGTCAGCACCTGACGCGGCAGATAGCTGCCGGTCGCCAGGATCCGAGAATAGATCGATGTCACGTTTCCCCTCCGCGAGCCTGCCCCTGCAGGGCCGATCCCACCAGGTGGGCAATGCGATCCGGCACCGACATCCTCGCCGCATTCATGCCGAGCCTGATCGCATTGGCGAACGCCAGCTCGTCGGCTCCGCCATGGCTCTTGATGACGACGCCCTGCAGCCCAACGAGGCTGGCGCCGTTGTAAAGTCGTGGATCCATGCGGCCCTTGATGGCGTTGAGCACCGGCAGCGAGATCAGCCCCGCCAGCTTGGTCAGCAGGTTGCGGCCATACTCCTGGCGGATGTACTCGCTCAACATGTGCGCCAATCCCTCGCTGGTCTTGAGCGCGACATTGCCGACGAAACCGTCGCAGACCACGACATCGACCTTTCCCCCGTAGATGTCGTTGCCCTCGACAAAGCCACAATAGTTGATCGACGGATCAGCCTGCAGCAAGCGGGCGGCCTGCTTGACGGATTCGACGCCCTTGATTTCCTCCACACCGATGTTGAGCAGTCCGACCTTGGGTCGGTCGAGGTGATCGACCGCCTGCACCATTACCGAACCCATGACGGCGAACTGGTGGAGCTGCTCCGCCGTACAGTCGGCGTTTGCGCCCAGATCAAGCACATAGGTGTGTCCACGGACGGTCGGCAGCGCGGAAATGATGGCGGGGCGATCGACCCCCGGCAGCGTCTTCAGAACGAAGCGCGCCGTGGCCATGAGCGCGCCGGTATTGCCCGCGCTGACCATGACCGAACAGCGGCCCGACTTGACGAGGTCGAGGGCGAGGCGCATGGACGAATCTTTCTTGTTGCGCAGGGCCTTGGACGGCGCTTCGTCCATCTCGACCACCTGCGTCGCCGGGTGAATCACGAGGCGACTCGGCGCACCGGCCCGGCGACGTGACAACTCCGCTTCCAGAGCAGCCGGCTGCCCCACCAGCGTCAGATGGAGGTCTTCATATTCCGACAAGGCCGACAGGGCCGCCGGGACCGTGACCCGGGGCCCGTGATCGCCGCCCATGGCGTCCAGCGCCATGTGTATCGTCTTGGTCATCCTGGCTCCGCCGATCCGGCCCATGCACGCACATCGACACCCACGGGGTGGGTGGTCATGTCAAGCTTGCGCTGATTGATTGTCGTGGCACCGACGGGGCGGCGCGCCGCGACCGGATCATTCTTCGGCAGGACCGCCCAGAACCTTGCGACCGCGGTAGTGCCCGGTGGGCGTCAGATGGTGACGACGATGGGTCTCGCCCGTCACGGCATCCGCCGACAGGAACGGGCTGGTCAGCGCGTCATGGGAACGGCGCATGCCACGCTTGGACCGGGTTTTGCGGTTTTGTTGTACAGCCATGATCTGAAAACTCCATAGATTCGGCGAACCCGACCGGCCCGCATCGTTGAACTTCATCGGTCCCTTTTCAGGACCGCGAAAGGGTTGGCATCCCCGCCGCCGGAAAGGCCCGGATCGGGCGCGGCGCATTGTTCGTGGACCGCGACGATCGGCAGCGCGAGTATGGCCTCGTCTTCGATCAACTCGGTCAACCGGACCGGTTCGCCCCCGGTCAACAACGGTTCGGCTTCCGCCGGCACCCGGGACAGGTCCCGCTCGTCGGCCAATGCCACCAGATCCATCTCCGCGGCCAATCCCTGCTCGATCCGCTGCAGGCAGCGCTGGCAGACGAGCACCACGCGCCCCTCGATCGTGCCTGCGATGCGCGAGCGACCCTCGCTGTCCTGGTAAAACCGCAGGGCGAAAGCGATCTCGCCATCGGGTTCGGCAACCATGTCGCGGAGCCGATCGAACCGGGGGATCGCAAACCGCCCCTCCAGCCGCCCGCCGCGGAGGGCGAGCCTGTCGACATCAACCAGATCGGGCAAGGGCACGGACATAAGCGCGCGATCATAGCGATTTCAGGGCACTTTTGTAAACTCGAGCCGGCAAGCAGAGTCACAGATGAACCGTGTCGGGGAGTGGCGCCGGGCCCGGCAGACCGAACGCCGCGGGATAGCCGACTGCGGTGAGATAGAGTCCATCGGGGGGCGCCGTTACTCCCCCGCGCCTGCGATCCCGATGCGCCAGCACCTCGCCGGCCCATGCGGTGGACCGGTCGCCCTTGCCGATGCTCATCAGCACACCGGCGATGTTGCGCACCATGTGATGCAAAAAGGCGTTGGCCTGAATCTCGAGGACCACCAAGGGCCCTCTCCTGGCCACGGTCAGGGTCTGCACGGTCCGAACCGGGGACTTGGCCTGGCATTCCTGACCGCGAAAGGACGAAAAGTCGTGCTCCCCGATCAGCGACCGGCCGGCCTGCGCCATACGCTCGGCGTCCAGCGGGTAGTGGTGCCAGGTCACCCGCCCCGCCAGCAGAGCGCTGCGCGCGCGCGCGTCGTGGATCACATAGCGGTAACGCCGCCACTGCGCGCTGAACCGTGCATGAAAGGCATCCGGAACAGCGCGCGCCCATTGCACGGATACCGCGGGAGGAAGATGGCGGTTCACGCCCAGCACCCACGCGACCTGATCCCGATGCACCCCGGTATCGAAATGGACGACCTGCCCGTGGGCATGAACACCGGCGTCGGTCCGCCCGGCGGCGACGATGGCCGTCGGCGCCGCCGCCACTCGACTCAAGGCTGATTCGACACAGCCCTGGATGGTCGAAGCGGTATGTCGCTGGCTCTGCCAACCGTGAAACGCACTTCCGCTGTACTCGATCCCCAACGCGATCCGCATCCGCTCGCCATCCGATGCAGCCCGGCGCCGTGCGCGCGGGGCGCTCCAAAAAAAGGAGAGGGGCGATGTCGCCCCTCGTGATGCCGGGAGTCGACGCGGGCTAGAAACGGGCCGGCAACTGGGCCATCAAGGTCTCCGCTTCGCGCCGCTGGTCCGGCGTGCCGTCCTTGATCACCTCGTCGATGAGCGCTCGCGCGCCCTCCACATCGTCCAGTTCCATGTACTGACGCGCGAGATCGAGGCGGGTGCCGAAGTCGTCACGCGTCCCGAAGTCCTCGATGTCGAGCGTGCCTGTACCGGGCACGTCCACGAGGTAGGACTGATCGGTGGCATCCCGAGTCATGCCGGCGCGCTGACTCACCTGCTCGATGAGTTCGCGAGCCTCTGCCTGCTGCTCGCCCGACCCCTCGATCAGGGCCTGGTCCAGTTCACGTTGGGCCGCGGCAAACTCTTCCATGCCCAGATAGACGCGGGCCATGTCCAGATGCTTTTCGACGGTGTCGTCGGCCTGGGTCCCGGCGCCCACTTCCAGATCGGTCTCCGACAAATCGAATACCAGTTCGTCGTCGCCGACGCTCGACGATGCGGCATCCCCTTGGCGGCTCAGGACCGTGGTGCGTTCGTCGGCAGGCGCAGCGGCATGCGCGCTGTCCGTGATCCGATCCGACGGGGCGTCGAGATTGAAGTCGAGAAAATCATCCCCGCCGGTCCCTGCCGGCACATTCTGGAACAACGCCTCGTCGGGGAACATCTGCTGTCCCATCACCATGCACCGTTCCCAAGCCGAATCGGCCTGCCCCTGCGGTTCGGCCGCCAGCAGCCTCGCATGCTTGAGGAACGATTCCCGGTCGGACATCGCGAAGAAGACCTCGAGCCGCTTGAGCTTCAGGTCGCGACGGTCGGGCTGTCGCTGCAAGGCCTGCTCGACGACGGCCAAGGCCTCCTCGAACAGGCCGTAGGTGAGGTTGAAATCCGCCTCGGCCAAGGGGTCTTCCTGATCGACACCCAGCGCGGTTTCCTTCTCGAACGGCGACATCCCCGGCTGGGTATCGGTGACCGGATCGGCTTCGGCGTCAGACGCCGCTCCGGCCGCCTCGCTCGCGATCACGGGTTCCTGCCGGCGGAACCCCTGGGTGGGCGGATTGTTCTCCGTCGCATCATCGAGGACGAAGTCGATCGCTTCCTCTTCGACGTCGGGCGAGGACTTGCGGCGACGGTAGAACAGCCAACCGAGCGCCGCCGCACCGGCCACGACGATGCCGGCCAGCCACGTCCAAACGCTGCTGCCGCCGTCGGTGCGCTCTGCGACGTCGGTCGTCGGCGGCGCCGCGACGGCTTCCGGCGCAGCCGGCAGTGGTTGCAGTGCCGCCGCGCCATCGCTGCCCACCGCGGCCGGATCCACCGGCTGCGCTTCGGGCGCGTCCTCTGGCGATTTCTGCAAGGCCAGCGCCGTTGCGCTGTCCATCTGCACCAGTCCGGGCGTCTCGGCGGGGGTTTCTTCTCCGGACGCTGCACCGCCCGGGCCGGCGATCGACCCGGAGGCCGCAGCGGCGCTGGACGCCTCCGGGCCGGACGCCCCGAGGGGGGCATTCATGCCGGAAATCTGCCCCGCGCCGGTCGCACCACCGGTATTGCCCTGAGACGAAGGCGACGCCGCAAGTGCCACCTCGTCCGGCGCGACGAGCTCCAGTCGGGGACGCGAGGGCGCCGCCGATTTCGTCGCATCCCTGGTCTGCGCTGCGGGCGGCGGCGACTGGGCAGGCGCTGCGGGCGTCGCCGTAACCGCCGAAGGCGCGCTGGCCACGGTGGTCCGACGCCCCGCGCGCCATTCCTCGTTCTGCCGGCGCACCTCGGCCAGTGCGGCGGCCCGCGAGATCGCGCGCATTTCCTCGGCGCTCGGCATCCGCAGGATCGCCCCGGCCTTCAAGCGGTTGATGTTGCCGTCGAATGCGCCCGGATTGCGCTGATAGATCGCGAGCATCATCTGGTTCAGATTGACGGCCTCGGCACGGCCATGCTCGCCGGCGATCGCCCACAGGGTATCGCCGCGTTGCACCCGGCGGTCTCCGCCGCCAGCCGGTTTCGGCTCGGCGTCCTGCGCGGCGCTCGTCCGGGCGCGTCTTGGGGGCGGCTCGGGGGCGGCCACGACCGGTGGCGGCTCCGCAGGCGCTAGCGCCTCGGACGGTGCGGGGGGTTCGACAACCGCCTGACGGGTCTCGGGCGGGGCCGCCGGCGCCATCAGCGTGGGCGGATCGAGCAGCAGCGTGAATTCACGCACCAACCGCCCTTCGCCCCAACTGAGTTCCACCAGGAAGGTCAGGAAGGGATCGCGAATGCTGTCCCGGCTGGTGACGAGGATGTAGGGCCGGGCCGCATCGGTGACGATGCGGAATTGCAGACCGGCCAGTTCCGAGCCCAAGTCGATCCCGGCGCGTTGATACACCTCGCTGGGCGCCAGGTTCACCCGCAGCGAACGCAGTTCATCCGCAGTGGCGGAGGCCAGCGGAATCCGTGCCTCGAGCGGTTGATTGAGGTACGAGCGACCTTCGATTGCGCCGGTGCTCAGCGCATGCGCCAAGGTCGGCGCCAGAAGGATCAAGGCAGCCGATACGGCCCGTGTCGTTTTTTTGATCTGCACGCGAATCTTCCCCTTCATGCGGTTTGACACCGGGAC
Organism: Pseudomonadota bacterium; assembly: GCA_021783685.1. The sequence continues at coordinate 5,872 of JAJXTQ010000005.1, forward strand.
CGTCCCTGGCCTCGCCCGACTGACTGGCGACGGCAGTCACTATACCGCGCACCACAGCGGGAAACGATCGGCTCGTCCAGCAGCCCTCCCGACTCGACATATCGGCGCCGGGAATCAAACATGAAGAAACGCGCTGCTCCGGTGGTGGTCACCCACCATGGTCGAGCACGATGCCGAGCATGCGCCGCAAGGGTTCGGCGGCGCCCCACAGGAGCTGATCCCCGACCGTGAAGGCGCTGAGGTATTCGGGGCCCAGATTGAGCTTGCGCAGCCGCCCGACCGGAATCTCGAGCCGCCCGGTGACCGCGGCCGGGGTCAGTTCCCGCATCGTGCGCTCGCGTGCGTTCGGCACCACGCGCACCCAATCGTTGGCGCCGGCGATCATCTCCTCGACTTCGGCCAGCGCAAGATCGCCGCGCAGCTTGAGGGTCAGCGCCTGGCTGTGGCAGCGCATGGCGCCGATGCGCACGCAGAGCCCGTCGATCGGTACCGGCCGATCGACCCGGCCGAGGATCTTGTTGGTCTCGGCCTGACCTTTCCATTCCTCGCGGCTCTGGCCGTTCTCCAGCGCCACGTCGATCCACGGAATGAGACTGCCGGCAAGCGGCACACCGAACTGCCGGCTCGGAAACGCCTCGCTCTGCAACGCCTGGGCGACCCGCCGGTCGATCTCGAGAATGCCGGAGGCCGGATCGGCCAGTTCGGGGGCGACCGCATCGTGCAGCGCGCCCATCTGGGCCAGCAGTTCGCGCATGTGCTGCGCGCCCGCGCCCGAGGCCGCCTGGTAGGTCATGGAGCTGACCCACTCCACCGCATCGGCGGCGAACAGCCCGCCCAAGGCCATCAGCATCAGGCTGACCGTGCAGTTGCCGCCGATGTAATCCTTCACGCCGGCCGCGAGCGCCGCATCGATCACCGGCCGGTTGACCGGATCGAGGACGATGACCGCCCCCGCGTCCATGCGCAGCGCCGATGCCGCATCGATCCAGTAGCCGCGCCAGCCGGCCGCGCGCAGACCGCCATGCACGGCCTTGGTGTAGTCGCCGCCCTGGCAGCTGACGATGACGTCCATTTCGCCCAGCGCGCCGAGGTCATGGGCATCGCGCAAAGGCGGCAGCGGCCGGCCGATGTCCGGCGCCGCTGCGCCCGTCTGGGAGGTCGAGAAAAACACCGGCGCGGCGATCCGCTGAAAATCCCCTTCGGCGCGCATGCGCTCCATGAGCACCGAACCCACCATGCCCCGCCAGCCGACGAAACCCACGCGCATCACTCATCTCTCCCTTTGACTCGTCCAGCTCCAACACGCCGCCGCGCAGCCACCGACTTTCAGCCCAGCGCCGCGACCACGGCATCGCCCATGGCAACGGTGCCGACCGTGGCCTCGCCCGCCTGGGCGATGTCCGCCGTGCGCAGACCTTGATCCAGCACGCGCGCCACGGCACGCTCGACCCGGTCGGCCAGCACGGGCGCGCCCAGGCTGTAGCGCAGCATCATGCCCACCGACAGGATCGTCGCCAGGGGATTGGCCACGCCGCGGCCGGTGATATCGGGCGCCGAGCCGTGGATCGGCTCGTAGAGCCCCTTGCCACTCGCATCCAGGGACGCCGAGGGCAGCATGCCGATGGAACCGGTGAGCATGGAGGCCTCATCGGAGAGGATGTCGCCGAACAGGTTGCCGGTCACCATCACGTCGAACTGCTTGGGATTGCGCACCAGTTGCATGGCCGCATTGTCCACCAGCATGTGGCTCAGGGTCACATCGGGGTACTCGGCCGCCACCTCGCAGACCACGTCGCGCCAGAGCTGGGTGCTTTCGAGCACATTCATCTTGTCGACCGAACACAGCCGGCCACCGCGCCGCTGCGCCGCCTTGAACGCCACGTGCGCGATGCGGCGGATCTCCGCCTCGCTGTAGATCATGGTGTTGATGCCGACGCGCTCGCCGTTCCGGGTCTCGATGCCGCGCGGTTCGCCGAAGTACACATCCCCGGTGAGCTCGCGCACGATGAGGATGTCCAGCCCGGCGACGATCTCGGGCTTCAGGCTGGAGGCGCCGGCGAGCTGCGGGAACACCACCGCGGGGCGCAGATTCGCGAACAGGTTCAGGTCCTTGCGGATGGCCAGCAGTCCGCGCTCGGGGCGCTGATGGCGCGGCAAGGCATCGTAGCGCGGTCCGCCCACCGCGCCCAGCAGCACGGCATCGGCGGCACGTGCTTGTTCCCGCGTCGACGCGGGATAGGGCTCGCCGGTCGCGTCCACCGCGCAACCACCGAGCAGCCCCTCTTCCCAATCGAGCGCCAGCCCGTGGTCGCGCCGCAGCGCGTCCAGCACCTTCAGCGCCTCGGCGACGATTTCCGGGCCGATGCCGTCGCCCGGCAACACCAGTATGTGCTTGCTCATGAATGGATGATCCTTGTGTCAGTCGGCGAAGAGCCAGGCGGCCTCGGCGCGGCGCCGGGCCTCGTAGGCACGGATGCGGTCGGCGCGCTGCAACGTCAGGCCGATGTCGTCCAGCCCATTGAGCAGGCAGTGACGGCGGAAGGGATCGACGGTGAAGGCGATCTGCTCCCCGGCCGGCGTCGTGAGCATCTGCGCCTCGAGATCCACGTTGAGGCGGTACCCGGGCGTGGCCTGCGCTTCCTGGAACAGCCGGTCCATGACGGCGCCCGGCAGCACGATGGGCAGCACACCGTTCTTGAAGCAGTTGTTGAAGAAGATATCGGCGAAGCTGGGCGCCAGCACCACGCGGAAACCGGCATCGCTGAGCGCCCAGACCGCGTGCTCGCGCGAGGACCCGCAGCCGAAATTCTCCCGCGCCAGAAGGATCTCGGCGCCCTGGTAGCGGGGCTGGTTCAGAATGAAGTCCGGGTTGACGCGGCGCGTGGCGTTGTCGACGTCCAGCCCGCCTTGATCCAGATACCGCCAGTCGTCGAAGAGGTTGGGGCCGAAGCCGGTGCGGTGGATGGATTTCAGGAACTGCTTGGGGATGATGGCGTCGGTGTCGACGTTGGCCCGGTCGAGCGGGGCCACCAAGCCGTTCAGGGTGGTGAATGCCTGCATGTTCAAACTCCCTCAGCCGAAGCGGCGGATGTCGACGAAATGGCCGGCGATGGCAGCCGCCGCGGCCATGGCCGGGCTGACCAGGTGCGTGCGCCCGCCCTGCCCCTGCCGGCCCTCGAAATTGCGGTTGCTGGTCGAGGCGCAGCGTTCGCCGGGCTCCAGGCGGTCGGCGTTCATCGCCAGACACATGGAGCAGCCCGGTTCGCGCCATTCGAACCCGGCCTCGGTAAAGATGCGGTCGAGCCCCTCGGCCTCGGCCTGCGCCTTGACCAGACCCGAGCCCGGCACCACCAGCGCCAGTTTCAGACGGCTGGAAACCTGGCGTCCCTTGACCACCGCCGCCGCAGCGCGCAGATCCTCGATGCGCGAGTTGGTGCAGGAGCCGATGAAGACCTTGTCCAGCGCGATCGACTCGATGGGCGTTCCCGCCTCGAGGCCCATGTAAGCCAGTGCCCGACGCATGCCTTCGGCTTTGACGGCATTGTCCTCGCGGGCGGGATCGGGCACTGCGCTACCGACCGGCACCACCATCTCGGGCGAGGTGCCCCAGGTGACCTGCGGCTCGATGGCTGCGGCATCGAGTTCCACGACCGTATCGAACCGGGCGTCGGCGTCGGAGTGCAGGTCCTGCCAGACCGCGACCGCCTGTTCCCAGAGCGCGCCCCGGGGCGATTGCGGGCGGTCCTTGACGTAGGCGATGGTCTTTTCATCGGCCGCGATCAGGCCGGCACGGGCACCCGCCTCGATGGCCATGTTGCACACGGTCATGCGTCCTTCCATCGACAGGGCGCGGATGGCCTCGCCGCCGAATTCGATGGTGTAGCCGGTGCCGCCGGCGGTGCCGATCTTGCCGATGATGGCCAGCACGATGTCCTTGGCGGTCACGCCCGCCGCCACCGCGCCGTCGACACGAATCAGCATGGTGCGCGAAGGCTTCTGCAGCAGCGTCTGGGTGGCGAGCACGTGCTCGACTTCGCTGGTGCCGATGCCGAAGGCCAGCGCCCCGAAGGCGCCGTGGGTGGCGGTGTGGGAATCGCCGCAGACGATGGTCGTGCCCGGCAGCGTGAAGCCCTGCTCGGGTCCGATCACATGCACGATGCCCTGGCGGTGATCCATCATGGCAAGCTCGGGGATGCCGAACTCCTGGCAGTTGCGGTCCAGTGCCTCTACCTGGGCGCGGGAGATGGGATCGGCGATGCCGCCGGCGCGGCCGCGCGTCGGCACGTTGTGATCCGGCACCGCCAGATTGGCGCTCACGCGCCACGGCTTACGGCCCGCCAGACGCAGTCCGTCGAAGGCCTGCGGCGAGGTCACTTCATGCACCAGTTGGCGGTCGATGTAGAGCAGCGCCGTGCCGCTCTCGTCCACATCCACCACGTGGGCGTCCCAGATCTTTTGGAAAAGCGTTTTGCCTGCCATGCGCAGCCTCCCGTGATTGCGTGGGGACGATTTTAATCAACCCGCTCGCTATAATTCCAATTCATGTTTCTCATGCATTGCATTCCAGGATTTCATGAATGGACGTGAATCTGCTGGCCGCTTTCGTCTCCGTCGCCACCGAAGGCTCGTTCTCGCGCGCGGCGGACCGACTGCATCTGACCCAACCCGCCATCAGCAAGCGCATCGCGGCGCTCGAAGCCGATCTGGGCGCGCCCGTGTTCGACCGCATCGGTCGCGGGGTGATGCTGACCGAGGCCGGGCGCGCCCTGCTGCCGCTGGCCCGGGAGATCCTGGACGGCGTCGCGGCCTGCCGGCGGGCGGTGGCCGATCTGTCGGGGCCGGTGTCGGGCCCGCTCGCCCTCGGGACCAGCCACCACATCGGCCTGCGCCGCCTGCCGCCCTTCCTGCGCGCGTTCGCCCGAACCTATCCCGCAGTCGAACTGGCCATCCGCTTCATGGATTCCGAGGAGGTCTGCGCTGCCGTCGCCGCCGGCATGCTCGACCTGGGCGTCGTGACGCTGCCGCTGGAACCGGCGCCGCAGCTCGAGACCGAGCCGCTCTGGGACGATCCCCTGCTGGTGATGGTCGCGCCCGATCATCCCCTCGCCGATCTGGTCGACGCGAGCCCTGCGGACCTCGCCCGGTACCCCGCCATCCTGCCCGAAACCGGTACCTATACCCACACCCTGATCGCGCAGGCCTTTGCGCGCCATGGCCTCACGCTGCCATCGGGCCTGCAGACCAACTACATGGAAACCATCCGCATGATGGTCGCGGTGGGGCTGGGCTGGAGCCTGCTGCCGGCCACGCTGGCAGGGCCGGACCTCGTCGCCATGCCGGTCGCGGGACTCGCGTTGCGCCGCCAGCTCGGGCTCGTCCGCCATCGCGACCGCAACCCCTCACGCGCGATGGCCGCGTTCTGCGAGCTGCTGCGCGCGCCCCCGGCAGCCACGCCCTTGCCGCCTGCGGCATAAGGTCGCAGCGCCCGGAAAGCCGGCCTGCCGCCGATAGAATGCCTTTCGCCGGCCCAGCCGGCCGAACCCCATCGGCATGGACCCAAAAGGAGCATCCTCATGCGCAAAGCCATCCGCACCCTGATCGTCGGCCTCACGGTCGCCTGCGCCGTCCCGGCCAGCTTCGCCGCCCAACCCATGACGGATACCGAACTGGCCGCGTCAAGCGGCGCCGGTGTCACGGACCCCATGATGACGATGATGGCCAATACGATGGTCGTGATGAGTGGCTTGCCGGTCGTCGGCCCCCTGCACACGAGCATGATGTCGGCCATGAACCGCCTGCCGGTCCTGGGTCCGCTGCACACGCGCGTCATGAGTCATGCCACCCTGGGCGGCGGACACATGGATCACGCCATGTAAGATGAGGATGGCGCTGCCGCCGCGATGCGGCCGAGCCCATGTACCGATCTCCTGCGACCGGCCGGACCCTCTCCCACCCCCGGAGGGGGTCCGTTTTGTTTGGCCGTGCCTGCCGATCCAAAGACTGGAAAAGCCGTACGCCGCTGCAGCATGCACGGCGTTCACGGCCCGCCCAGCAGCCGCCGTTCGGCCTCGTGATACTTCTCGGCGGTCTGCCGGATGACGGACTCGGGCAAGCGCGGCCCCGGCGCCGTCTTGTCCCAGTCCAGGGTCTCGAGGTAGTCGCGCACGAACTGCTTGTCGAAACTCGGCGGACTGATGCCCGTTCGGTACTGGTCGGCCGGCCAGAACCGCGACGAATCGGGCGTCAGCAACTCGTCGATCAGCACCAGCTGCCCCGCTGCGTCGAGGCCGAACTCGAACTTGGTGTCTGCGATGATCATGCCGCGGGCCTGGGCATAGGCCGCCGCGCGCCGGTAGATGGCGAGCGTGACGGTCCGGATCCGATCGGCCAGCCCGGCGCCGAGGATGCGTTCCGCCTCGGCGTAGGAGATGTTTTCGTCGTGCGTGCCGACCGCCGCCTTGGTCGACGGCGTGAACAGGGGCTCGGGCAACGCGCAGGCCTGAGCCAGACCGGGGGGCAAGGCGATTCCGCAGACAGCGCCCGTCTGTCGATAGTCCTTCCAGCCCGAACCGATCAGATAGCCCCGAGCGATGGCCTCGACCGGCAGCGCCCTCAGGCGGCGGGCCACGATGGCGCGCCCCTGGACCTGGGCCCGCTCCGCCGGATCGGGCAAGACCGTCTCCAGCGGCCGATCGACCAGATGATTGGGGATCAGGTCGGCCATCTGTGCAAACCAGAAGTTGGAAACCGCGGTCAGGATGCGACCCTTGCCCGGAATCGGGTCGGGAAGAACCACATCAAACGCGGACAGTCGATCCGTCGTGACGATGAGCAGCAGATCCTCATCGATCGCATACACGTCGCGCACCTTGCCGCGATAGATCAGCGGCAGACTGGCCAGACGGCTTTCAAAAAGCGTTTCCGGGATCTGGATCATGGCGGGTCGTTCCCTGGGCAGATGCAGCCGACCGGACATGATAGCGGCTGAAAGCGCTGCTCGCCTACGACCCTGCCAGGCGATCGATGAACGGTCGTGACACCGTGCGGCCACCCCCCCTCGCGCGCCACTCGGGTTAAAATGCCCGCGCGATCCTCCCCTCAACCACAGGAAGCCCACGATGCATCCGCGCTATCCCCTCTCAGTTGGCCTGTTCGTTTTCCTGCTGGCGGGCAACGCCATGGCGGCGGGCAACGCCGAGAACGGCAAGAAGCTGGCACAGCAGCATGTCTGCTTCAGTTGCCACGGCCAGGACTACAAGGGCATGGCCACTTTTCCGCCGCTCGTCGGCAAGGACGCGACCTATATCCAGACCCAGCTCAAGGCCTTCAAGAGCGGCGAGCGCAAGACCCCCATGGCCGGCGTGATGAAGCCCAATGCCGACAAGCTGTCCGATCAGGACATGGCGGACTTGGCGGCCTTTTTCGGCGGCCTGAAGTAGGCTGACGCCGGCGGCGGCTGCGGGCCGCGTGACCCGTGCCCGCGGCACCACCCGACCTCTGCCGCCGGGCATCGATCGAGAACCCGGCAACGACCCACCGAGGAATCCCCCAGATGGCAGGCAACTTCCGGCAATTCATCCTGCGCGGCAACGTCATCGACCTCTCGGTCGGTGTGGTCATCGGCGCGGCTTTCGGCAACCTCGTCACCAAGTTCACCGAGTCCTTCATCAATCCCTTGATCCGCCTGGCGACCGGCGGTGTCGAGATCGGTGGCAAGGTGGTGCTCGTCGCCGCTCCGGACAAAAGCGGCGAGATCGCGCTCAACTACGGCAACTTCATCACGGCGCTGGTGACGTTTCTGATCACCGCGGCCGTTGTCTACTACGCCGTGGTGCTGCCGCTGGGACGTCTCAACGAACGCCTGGGCCTCGCCCCGAAAGCCGCGGGCCCCACGCCTCAGGAGCAGCTCCTGACGGAAATCCGCGATCTTCTGAAAACCAGAGACCGATGACCTCACCGACCGGAGCCTGACGTGCAACGCGACTTCATCATCGCCCCATCGATCCTCTCCGCCGACTTCGCGCGCCTCGGCGCCGAGGTGGACGCGGTGCTGGCCGCGGGTGCCGACTGGGTGCACTTCGACGTGATGGACAACCACTATGTCCCCAACCTCACCATCGGACCGCTGGTCTGCGAGGCCCTGCGCCGCCACGGCGTGCAGGCGCCCATCGACGTGCACCTGATGGTCAAGCCGGTGGACCGCCTGATCGGCGACTTCGCCGCAGCCGGCGCCAGTGTGATCAGCTTCCATCCCGAGGCCAGTGAGCACATCGACCGCAGCCTGCAACTGATCCGCGACCAAGGTTGTCAGGCCGGCCTCGTACTCAATCCGGCCACCCCACTGCATTGCCTCGACCACGTGATGGATCGGCTGGACCTGATCCTGATCATGTCGGTGAACCCCGGTTTCGGCGGGCAAGGCTTCATTCGCGGCGCCCTGGACAAGATTGCCGCCGTGCGCCGGCGCATCGAGGACGGCGGGTATCCGATCCGCCTCGAGGTCGACGGCGGCATCAAGGTCGACAACATCGCCGAGGTCGCCCGCGCCGGGGCCGACACCTTCGTCGCCGGCTCGGCCATCTTCGGTGCGCCCGACTACGGCGCGGTGATCGGCGCGATGCGGACGCGGCTGGGCGAGGCCACCGGCTGATGCGCAACGGCCGGCGCGCGGTGTTGTTCGATCTGGACGGCACCCTCGTCGACAGTGTCCCCGACCTTTGTGCGGCCGTGAACGAAGTTCTGGGCAAATTTCGACGGCCGCCGCTTTCCGAGACGGAAATCCGCAGCTATGTCGGCGACGGGGCGCAGATGCTGCTGGCCCGCGCCTTCAGCCGCAGTCTCGACGCCGACCCGGCGACGGCGGTGGTGGCGCGTGCCTGGGTGGCATTCATGGCGGCTTACGATGCGCATCTGTGCGTCCACAGCCGGCTCTATCCGGGCGTTGCCGAAACGCTGTCACAGTTGCAGGAGGCCGGCGCTCTGCTGGGCATCGTCACCAACAAGCCCACGCGCTTCATCGACCCGCTCCTGAAACGGCTCGGCGTAAGCGATTGCTTTGGCGCCATGGTCGGCGGGGACACGCTGGCGCAGCGCAAGCCGGATCCGGCGCCGGTTCTCGAGGCCATGGCGCAGCTTGGGATGACGGGCGGCGAGCGGGCCGTCATGGTCGGCGACTCGCTCAACGACGTCCGCGCCGGACGGGCGGCAGGCTGCGTTGTGATCGGCGTGAGTTACGGTTATAACCAAGGCGCGGATCTGGTCCAGGCCGGGGCCATCGCGGTCATCGACCAGATGGCTGAGCTGATCCCTCGACTGGACACCTTGGATGGGACCTGAGCGCGATGCGCGAACCGTATAATACGCGCGGCAATCGATGGCGGAGCGGCCCGTCGAGGGCGTGACGGCTGCTGCCGCCGCGCGGGTGCCGGTCCTTCTTCATCCCACTCGGGGTTCCCATGATCAATGCCGATCGTTTTTCAGAGGCCAGCGCCGTTTTTGAACGCGTGCCGCTGGTGCGACGCGTCCTTGCCGACCTCGAGACGCCGCTCTCGCTCTATCTCAAGCTCGCCCGCGGCCCCTACAGTTACCTGCTCGAATCGGTACAGGGTGGCGAACGCTGGGGGCGTTATTCCTTCATTGGTCTGCCGGCGCGCAGCGTGATCCGGGTTCGTGGCCATCACCTGCAGCTCGAGACGGATGGACGGGTGGTCGAATCCCTGCCCGACTGCCCGGATCCGCTGGCGTGGATCGAGGCCTTCCAGCAGCGCTTTCGCGTGGCCGCCGCGCCTGGCCTGCCCCGCTTCACCGGCGGTCTGGTCGGCTATTTCGCTTATGAAACCGCGCGCTACATCGAGCCGCGCCTGGGTCGACGCATGCCCAAGCCGGATCCCTTGGGCACGCCCGACATCCTGCTGATGGTGTCCGAGGAAGTGCTGGTGCTCGACAACCTCAGCGGTGAGCTGACCGTCGTCGTACTGGCCGATCCCAGGGACCCGGCCGACGTCCAGAGGGCCGAAGCGCGGCTCGAAGAACTGGTTGGACGCCTGTCCGATCCCGCCCCCGCCGCCCGGCAGCTCAGCACCGCCGCGGCGAGCCGCGCCGGCCATGAGGTCTTCCGCGCCAGTTTCAGCCGCGAAGGCTACGAAGCCGCCGTGCGTCGCATCCAGAGCTACATCCTCGAGGGCGACGTGATGCAGGTGGTGCCATCGCAGCGCATGTCGGTGGCGTACGGCGGCAATGCGCTCGAGCTGTATCGCGCGCTGCGCTACCTGAACCCGTCGCCCTATCTGTTCCATCTGGACCTCGGCGACTTTCAGGTCGTGGGAGCCTCGCCCGAGGTGCTCGCGCGGCTGGAGGACGGCGTCCTCACGGTGCGGCCCATCGCCGGCACACGGCCGCGCGGCCGGGACCTCGCCGAAGATCAGGCGCTGGAACACGAGTTGCTCGGCGATCCCAAGGAAATCGCCGAGCATCTGATGCTGATCGATCTGGGCCGGAACGATGTCGGCCGCGTCTGCGACATCGGCAGCGTGACCGTCACCGAACAGATGGTCATCGAGCGTTACTCGCAGGTCATGCACATCGTCTCCAACGTGCAAGGCCGACTGTCCGCCGGTCTGGGCCCGATCGACGCCCTGCGGGCGACGTTTCCGGCCGGCACGCTGAGCGGTGCACCGAAGGTGCGGGCCATGGAAATCATCGACGAACTGGAACCGGTCAAGCGCGGCATCTACGGCGGCGCAGTCGGCTACATCGGCTGGAACGGCAACATGGACACGGCGATCGCCATTCGCACCGCCGTGATCAAGGATGGCCAGTTGCATCTCCAGGCCGGCGGCGGTGTCGTGGCCGATTCGGACCCGGCCGCCGAATGGGAAGAAACGCTCAACAAGCGGCGGGCTCTGTTCCGGGCTGTCGCCATGGTCGAGGGCACGCCGCGCTGAAGCGGCGAGCGGGTCGCGGCCGCCCGCGGTGCCGCCCCGGGCAGACCGACCTCAGGCAACCCGGATCTCGTAGGTCAAGCCGAACGGACCTTTGCCGGTCGGCCCGCGCTGCGAGCTGAAATAGAGGCGGCTCCCGTCGGGGGAAAACGCGATGCCGGCGATCTCGGATTGATCCTGTCCCACGACCTGCAGCAGCGGGGCCGCACGACCGGCCGCGTCCAGCACCACCACCTGCATGTCGCCGCCGTCCTCGGCCACCACCACCTCGCCACCGGTCGCCACGGTCAGATTGTCGACGCCCGAAAGGATGTCTTCGGCCTGCGCGGGATCGCGGCGATAGAGCACGCTCAGGATGCCGCTGCCGGCAGCGCCCGGTTCGTAACGCCAGACCGTATCGTCGCCCTTGGTGGTGAAAAAGACCCGCCCGCCATGCCAGGCGATCCCCTCGCCGCCGCGGAAGGGCGTGCTCAGCGGCACCTGCAGGCGGGTCGGTGTCGCGCCGCCGAGCCCGCCGATCAGCGGTTCGGGGTCCGCAAGCGGATGCCACATCACCCCGGCCGGCCCGCCGAGCGGATCGCCCTGAACCTCGGCCACCTCCAGCGTTCCCGCGGTCAGCCGGGGATAGGCGGCGGGCGTGAACCGATAGAGCCGGCCGTCCGGCTCGTCCTCGGTCAGGTACAGTCGGCCCTGGTCGGGATCGACCGCGACCGCCTCGTGTTTGAAGATGCCCAGCGCCGCGCGGCGCCGCGGCAGCCGCCGACCTTCGGGGTCGCATTCCCACACCGCGCCACCGCCCCATTCCTCGCAGGACAGCCAGGTGCCCCAGGGTGTGGCGCCGCCGGCGCAATTGAGCGAGGTGCCCTTGAGCAGCATGGAGGCCCCGACCACCTCGCCACGGGCGTTGAAACGCACCGCACCCACGCCGCCTGCGGCCGGCACCTCGCTGTTGGACACGTAGATCCAGCCGCCGCGCGCCGTGGGAAAGGTCGCCCCGCCGTCCGGGAAAAGATGCCAGCGATAGCCGCCGCCCGGGATCACCGGCTCCCCCGCGCGGGCGATCAGCCGGGATGCCAGACCGTCCGGCAGCCGGATGCCCAGGGCATCCGGTTCCCGCAAAGGTCCCAGATGCTGCAACAAGGTCGGGCCGGGCGCACGCGCCGCCTGCGCCAGCCGGGGCCAGCCGGTGACGGAACCCGCGACTGCCAGTCCCGCTCCGGCCAGGGTCTGGGCGAGGAAGCGCCGTCGTCCGGTATCGGGCGAGGTATCGAGCCGGTTCATGTGGACTCCCCTGTGCGTTGGCAACGCGGGCCGCTTCTGCAATCGTTGCACACCAGTATGGCTCGCCGAAAATGACGAAACGTCGCGTGCGACCACCAATGCCATCGTGACGTCACTCGCCCTTGCCTTTGGGGCGCCCGACTCCTGGGCGCAGACGCAAGCCCGGCGAGAGCAGCGTGCCATGGGGACGCATCGGCCGCCACGACCGGCAGGCCGGTCGTGGCGACGGGTCATTGCCCCGCGCGCCGAGCCGGTCGTCATCTGCGGCCTCAGATGACGGGCGCTTCCAGCATCAGAGGCCGGAACCAGCCGGTCCGGGGCAGGCGCCGACGGGAGGCACGATCGCCATCGTGCAAGGTGAACCGCTAATTCGGCAGTCCTGGGTACGTGA
>JAJXTQ010000216.1 GCA_021783685.1 Pseudomonadota bacterium
CAAGATCGCGGGCAGCAACAGCGTGGCGATCATCGACGAGATCAAGCATCGCCTCGAGACCGAGATCAGTCCCCAGCTCCCGCCCGGCATGACCGTGTCGGTGGCGACCGATACCTCCACCTTCATCCTCGAAATGGTGCATGCCCTGCAGGAGCACCTCATCACCGGCACGCTGCTGGCGGCGGCCGTCGTGCTGCTGTTCCTGCGCAATTTCCGCTCCACCCTGATCATCGCGGCGGCCATCCCGGTGTCCCTGATGGGCGCCGTGGCGGTGATGTACTTCTTCGGTTACACCTTCAACGTCGTGACGCTGCTGGCGCTGCTGCTCCTGATCGGGGTGGTCGTGGACGACGCCATCGTGGTGCTGGAGAACATCTACCGCCATCGCGAGGAACTCGATCCCGATCCGGTGAGCGCCGCGATGAACGGTACTCAGGAGGTGATGTTCGCGGTGCTCGCCGCGACCTTGTCCCTGGTCTCCATCTTCGTCCCCGTGGTGTTCATGGGCGGGATCGTCGGACGCTTCTTCGAATCCTTTGCGGTCGTGGTGGTCTTCGGCGTGCTGGTGTCCTGGTTCGTGGCGCTCACCCTGACCCCCATGATGTGCTCGCGCTACCTCAAGGTCACGCACGAGCACGGGCGCGTGTTCAACGCCTTCGAGCGCATGTTCCGCCGCATGGAGTCCGGCTATCGCCGACTGTTGGGCGCGTCCCTCGCGGCGCCCTGGACGGTCCTGCTGCTGTCCGGCCTCGTGGTGCTGTCGAGCGGGTATTTCTTCACCCACGTGGGCGGGGAGTTCGTCCCGGAGGAAGATGTCGGGCAACTGTTCGTCCAGCTCAAGACACCGCTGGGCTCGAGCATCGAGTACACCGACAGCCGCCTCCGGGCGATGGAAGCGATACTGGGCGAGGAACCCGCGGTGGTCGGGTACTTCACGGCCATCGGTCTGGGGCAACAGGGGCAGGTCAATCAGGCGGTGGCCTTCGTCACCCTGAAGCCACGCGGCGAGCGCGACCTGTCGCAGCAGGAGTTGGGGGCGCGGCTGGCCGCCAAGGCAGCGGCGATCCCGGGCGTGCAGGCCTTCGTTTCCGAGGTGCCGGCGTTTGGCGGCGAGCGGGGCGAGCCGCTGCAACTCGTCCTGCGCGGCCGCAACCTGGCCGACGTCGCCCGCTATGCGGAACAGATTCGCGAGCGTCTGCTGGCCACCGCCGGCATGGGCAGCGTCGATCTCACCTTGCAGCTCGATCTGCCGCAGGTCGAGCTCGACATCGACCGGGCGCGCGCGGCGAGCCTTGGCCTGTCCACTCTCGAGGTGGCCCAGGCCGCCAACATTCTGGTCGGCGGCTTCGACGTGGCCCGCTACAACGACGATCCGGGTGACGGGGAGCGCTACGACCTGCGCTTGAAGGCGGGTGACGGCGCCTACGCGACGCCTGAAGACCTGCGGGAGATCTTCCTGCGCAGCCGCGCCGGTGAACTGGTGCGGCTGGATACCGTCGCTGCCGTCCGGCAGTCGCTGGGTCCCGCCGAGATCGGCCGTTTCGATCTCAACTATGCCGGTTTCTTCTTCATCAATCCGACCATGCCTCTGGCCGAGGCGGTCGGCAAGGCGGAGGCGATCGGCGCCGAGATCCTGCCCTCGGGCTACAGCCTCGACCTGACCGGTCAGGCCAAGGAATTCGAGGACACGGCCGGCTACATGGTGTTCGCGCTGGTGGTCGCGCTGATCCTGCTGTACATGGTGCTGGCCAGCCAGTTCGATTCCTTCCTGCAGCCGCTCATCATCATGGTGGCGCAGCCGCTGGCCGCCATCGGCGGCGTGGCGGCGCTCTGGCTGCTGGGCTACACCCTCAACATGTTTTCCATGATCGGCATGCTTCTGCTGGTGGGGCTGGTGGCCAAGAACTCCATCCTGCTGGTGGATCTCACCAATCAGCGGCGCATCGAGGGAGTGGCGCTGCAGCAGGCGCTGATGGACGCCTGTCCGGTGCGCCTGCGCCCGGTTCTGATGACCTCGCTGACGGTCATTTTCGCGCTGCTGCCCGCCGCCCTGGGTCTGGGAGCGGGCGCAGATACGAACGGCCCGCTGTCGGCGGCCGTCATCGGCGGCATGATCACCTCGACCGCGCTGACGCTGATCGTGGTGCCGGTGGTGTATCTGCTGGTCGAGCGCATGAAGGAGCGTCGGGGCTATCGGCCTGCCCCTGGCATGGAGTCGACACATGGATAATCTGATGCGCAAAGCGCAGGGGGCGCTGGTCGGTCTGGCGCTGGGTTGGGGCATGACCGTGCCCGTTCATGCCGAGGGGCTGTCGGAGATCTATCGTCTCGCCCAGTCGCGTGACGCGATCTACACCTCTGCGCGTTACCAGTTGGAAGCGGTGCAGACGCTCAATCAGCAAGCCCGCGGCGTACTGTTCCCGAGCATCGATCTGAACGGCGGCGTGAACCGGAGCTGGCTCGAGGTCGACAGCCAGCCGGTCGCCTTTCCCGGGCCGCCGGGAGCGCCGCCCACGCTGATCGACCAGAGCGGCGAAACGACCAACGCCGAAGGCTGGAACTACGGGGTGACCCTGCGGCAGCCGCTTTTCGTGGCGGAGGCCATCTTCCGCTATGGGCAGGCCAGGCGGCAGGTCGCCTTGGCCGAAGTACGGTTCGCGTTGGCCCGACAGGACCTCATGCTGCGCACCGCGGCGAGCTATTTCGACGTGTTGCGTTCCGGCCAGGCGCTGGCCGCGGGCAACGCCGAACTCCGCGCGCTGGAGCAGGAACTCGCCCGGGCGCGGCGGTCTTTCGAGGTCGGTACCGCTGCCATCACGGATCTGAACGAAGCCCAGGCCCGTCATGATCTCGTTGCGGCGCAGGTGCTGCAATACCGAAACGACGAGGCGATCGCGCGCGAGGCGCTCACCCGCATCATCGGGCAGCCGGTGCCGCCGTTGAAGGCTGTGCGCGCCGAGTTTCCGCTCGAGCAGCCCGCGCCTGCGGTGCAGTCCGAATGGGTCGCCCAGGCACGGCAAGCCAATCTGTTCCGCGTGGCCAGCGGTCTGGGTGTGGAAGTGGCGCGCGCGGAAGTGCGGGCGCGGCAGGGGGCTCGTCTGCCGACCGTGTTCCTTACCGGCGACTACACCGTGCAGGAGTCCCGGAATCCCAGCTTCGGCGGACAGGTCGCGCGGACCGAGACCGACAACCGGGTGGTCGGGCTCCAGGTCAGCGTGCCGCTGTTCCGCGGCGGGCTGCTCAGCGCCCAGGTCGATGAGGCGGCGGCACTCTACAACCAGCGCAAGAGCGACTTCGTGGACGCCGACCGGGCGGCGGAGTTTCAGGCCAGTCAGGCCTATCTGCAGCTGACCACCGCCATCGCGCAGGTCCGCGCTTTCGAGCAGGCCGTCAAATCCAGCGCCATTGCCTACGAATCCGCGCGGCGCGGCCGCGAAGTCGGGGTGCGGACGGCGGTGGACGTGCTCATTGCGCTGCAGCAGGTCTACGCGGCCCAGCAGAATCTCGACGGTGCGCGCCTGGCCTATCTGCTGGGTCGGTTGAATCTGCAGGCCGCCGCCGGCTCGTTGACGCCCGAGGATCTGGTCGTGATCGACCGGTATCTCGATGAGGCATCCGCTGCGGCGAGCCCGATCCGCGTCGATGGGGTTTGACATAGCGGTGCGGGCCGAAGATAATTCGCTGCTTGCGTTTTGGAGGGGTTCCCGAGCGGTCAAAGGGAGCAGACTGTAAATCTGCCGGCTCTGCCTTCGTAGGTTCGAATCCTACCCCCTCCACCAGAATTGTCGTTAGAGGTCGATCGCGGGCGTCCGCGGGTGTAGTTCAATGGTAGAACCTCAGCCTTCCAAGCTGATGGCGTGGGTTCGATTCCCATCACCCGCTCCATTGCGCCGGATCTGGGTGTGACTGGTTGATGCAGGGCCCATATAGCTCAGTCGGTAGAGCACTTCCTTGGTAAGGAAGAGGTCACCGGTTCAAATCCGGTTATGGGCTCCACAATTTTGGAGAAAGCCTCTCCTTGGCGCAATGAGGGGCTTTTCGCGTATTCGATTTTCTTCGATGGAGACAGCCGCGCATGGCCAAGAGCAAGTTTGAGCGTACGAAGCCGCATGTGAATGTGGGGACGATTGGTCATGTGGACCATGGGAAGACGACGCTGACGGCGGCGCTGACGAAGGTGTTGGCGGAGAAGTTTG
>JAJXTQ010000217.1 GCA_021783685.1 Pseudomonadota bacterium
AACGACATCTTCGTCATGGCCCAGGAAGAACTCGGCATCCCCCGCGGCACGATCAAGGCCACCGTGCTGATCGAGACCATTCTCGCCGCTTTCGAGATGGACGAGATCCTGTATGAATTGCGCGAGCACTCCGCCGGTCTCAACGCCGGACGCTGGGACTACATCTTCAGCTGCATCAAGAAGTTCAAGAGCAATGCGGATTTCTGCCTGGCCGACCGCGCCCGGATCACCATGACCGTGCCCTTCATGCGCGCCTACGCCCTGCTGCTGCTGAAGACCTGCCACCGGCGCAATGCCCCGGCGATGGGCGGCATGAGCGCGCTGATCCCGATCAAGAACGACCCCGAAGCCAACGACCGCGCGATGGCCGCAATCCGCAGCGACAAGGCCCGTGACGCCACCGACGGCTACGACGGCGGCTGGGTCGCCCACCCGGGCCTGGTGCCCATCGCGATGGAGGAGTTCGTCAAGGTGCTGGGCGAGCGGCCCAACCAGATTGACAAAAAACGCGACGACGTCAAGGTCGCCGCCGCCGATCTGCTGAACTTCCAGCCGGAGCAGCCGATCACGGAGGCGGGCCTGCGCGGCAACATCAGTGTCGGCATCCAGTACCTGGGTTCCTGGCTCGCCGGCAACGGCTGCGTGCCAATTTTCAACCTGATGGAAGACGCCGCCACCGCCGAGATCTCGCGTTCCCAGGTGTGGCAATGGATACGTTCGCCCAAGGGCGTGCTCGACGACGGCCGCAAGGTCACCGCCGACATGGTCCGGCAAATGATTCCTGAGGAAATGGTCAAGATCAAGGCGCTGGTCGGCGAAACCGCCTTCAACGCCACCTATCTCGAAGCGGCCAAGGTCTTCGAGCAGATGTCCACGGCCGTCGAGTTTGTCGAATTCCTGACCCTACCGCTCTACGAGAAACTGGGGTGAATACCCCGTCGGGGGTGCCCGCTCACGGGCACCTCCGAGCTAACCGGCCAAAGGCGGAAACAGCTCCTTCAGCCCGGTGGCCATCATGTCGATCGCCATTCCGGCCAGCAGGAAGCCGGTCAGGCGTTCGATGACGTTGAGCTTGGCCGCGGTCAGCCAGCGCTGGGTCTTCGCCGCAAAGTGAAAGGTGGCCCAGGTGATCGCTCCGACCGTCACGCCCGGGATCACCACCAGCGCAATATCGACGACTCTTTGCAGAGCGCCGTGAGTCATCATGTAGGACAGCGCCGCGGGCCCGGCCAGCAAGGGAATACCCAGCGGAACGACGCCACGGCCCTCCCGGTCGGCGGCGGCGGAGGTCTCGGCGGCGGTCTGCTTGACCGCCTTCTCCTGTCCCAACACCATGGCGATGGCCAGGATCAGCACGATGATGCCACCGCCCACGCGCATGCCGCCCAGACTCATGCCGAGCAGATCGAGGATCTCGGCGCCTATCAGTCCAGCGCCGACCAGCGCCACGGTCACCGTCAAACCCAGGAGGCGGGCATAGCGGCGTTGCGACGAGGTGGGCAGACCGCCCGTCGCCTGGAGAAACAGCGGAATCAGGCCGAAGGGCTCGACCAGCGCCAGCAGGGTGACGATTTTTTTCAGCAGTAACGCAGTCATCGTGCTCAGGACTTGCCGGTACTACCGAAGCCGCCTTCGCCGCGTTCGCTGACGGCAAAGTCGTCAACGATATTGAAGCCGACCTGCAACACCGGCACCACCACCAACTGGGCGAGCCGGTCGAGCGGATTCAAAGTAAAGGTCTCCTTGCCGCGATTCCAGGTGGAAACGAAGATCTCGCCCTGATAATCGGAGTCGATCAGGCCGACCAGATTGCCCAGGACGATGCCGTGCTTGTGGCCGAGTCCGGAACGCGGCAGGATCAGGGCGGCCAGTCCCGGGTCGGCGAGATGAATGGCGATGCCGGTAGGAATCAACTGCGTCTCGCCGGGATGGATCTTCACCGGCATCTCGATACAGGCGCGCAGATCGAGGCCGGCAGCGCCCGCCGTGGCGTAATGCGGCGCGTATTGCCCGTCAGCGTCCTTCAAGCGCGGATCGAGAATCTTGACGTCGATGCGATGCATGTCAGCGATGCTCCAGCATGAGGGCAATATGCGCGACGATGGCACGCGCCACGCTCAGTTTGTCGCCTGGAGGCAGCGGATGGCTGCCTTCGGCGTCGAACAGGATCACGCTGTTGGCGTCGCCACCCAAGCCATCCTGGATCAGGTTGCCCACGACCAGCGGCAGTCTCTTGGCGACGCGCTTGCCTTCGGCGTATTCGGCCAGATTCCGGCTCTCTGCGGCGAAACCGACGCAAAACGGGGCGTCAGGTAAGGCTGCAACCTCGGCGAGGATGTCCGGGTTTTGCGCGAGTTCCAGGGTCAAGGTGCCGCCGCTCTTCTTGATCTTGTCGGCGTGAACCGTGGTCGGGCGATAGTCGGCTACCGCCGCGACGGCGATGAACAGGTCCTGTCCGGGCAGTTCGCGCAGCACCGCCTCGCGCATCTGGGCGGCGCTGGCAACGTCGATGCGGGTGACGCCGCGCGGCGTCGCCAGAGCGACCGGCCCGGCCACCAGCGTCACCGCCGCACCGGCTTCGCGGCAGGCGCGCGCCAGGGCGAAGCCCATCTTGCCCGAACTGGCGTTGGTCAGGCCGCGCACCGGATCGAGGGCCTCGAAGGTCGGACCGGCGGTGAGCAGCACGCGCCGGCCGGCCAGTCGCTTGGGCTGGAAAAATGCGGCGAGTTCTTCGCAGATTTCCTCCGCTTCGAGCATCCGTCCCGGCCCGACTTCGCCGCAGGCTTGCGCACCGGCATCCGGACCGAGCAGGGCGACGCCGTCCTCGATCAGTTGCCGGACGTTGCGCCGCGTCGGCGCCTGTTCCCACATCTGCCGGTTCATCGCCGGCGCCGCCAGCAGCGGACACTCGCGCGCCAGGCAGAGAGTAGAGAGCAGGTCGTCGGCCGATCCGTGGACCAGCTTGGCGAGAAAATCGGCGCTGGCCGGCGCCACCAGGATGGCGTCGGCGCCGCGGGAAAGCGCAATGTGCGCCATACCGCCGGGCGCGCGCTCGTCCCAAAGGTCGCCCCACACCGGCCTTCCGGTGAGCGCCTGGAAGGTCGGCCCGCCGACGAAACGCGAGCCGGCGGCGGTCAGCACGACATCGACGTCGGCCCCCCCCTTGACCAGCAGGCGCGCCAGTTCCGCCGCCTTGTAGGCCGCCACGCCGCCGGCGACGCCGAGCACGATGCGTCTACCCGAAAGCTCCGTCATGACATTAGAATATCCGACCACGATTCGATCAGGCATTCTAACCCATGGCAATCGCCGATTGGCCCGAACAGGAACGTCCGCGCGAGCGTCTGCTGAAGCACGGCGCAGCGGCGCTCTCCGACGCGGAGCTGCTGGCCGTCTTGCTGCGGGTGGGTATCCGGGGCATGAGCGCTGTCGATCTGGGCCGCCAGTTGTATACCCACTTCGGTTCCTGGCAGCGACTGTTCCACGCCACACCGGCAGAGTTCGCCGCGATCCCGGGCATGGGCAACGCCAAGGTGGCGCAACTGCAGGCGGTTCTGGAACTGGCGCGGCGCAGCCTCGGCGAACAAATGGACAGCCGCGACCTGTTCGGCGCACCCGGCGCGGTGCGCGACTGGTTGCGCCTCACGCTCGCCCATCTACCCCACGAAGCCTTCCTGGCATTATGGCTGGACGCGCAAAACCGCCTGATCCGCCACGACGAGCTGTTTCGCGGCACGCTGACCCAGACCTCGGTTTACCCGCGCGAGGTGGTCAAGCAGGCGCTGTCCCGCAACGCCGCGGCGGTGATCTTCGCCCACAACCACCCCTCCGGCGCCGCCGAACCCTCGCGCGCAGACGAAGCCCTGACCTTGTCGTTGCGGCAAGCGCTGGCCTTGGTCGATGTCAAGGTGCTCGATCACTTCATCGTCGCCGGCAATGCGCCGCCGATGTCCTTCGCCGAGCGCGGCTTGCTGTGAGCCCGGCGGAAATGTCCGGCTGGAATTCGGGCTTGAAGTTTTTTGAAAGCCTCGGGTATAATGCGCGGCTGATCGCTTTCTGGAGCAACCCACATGTCCCGCGTTTGCCAAGTCACGGGCAAGGCCCCGATGGTCGGAAACAATGTTTCCCACGCCAACAACAAGACCAAGCGCCGCTTTCTGCCCAACCTGCAGAATCGCCGCTTCTGGGTCGAGT
>JAJXTQ010000218.1 GCA_021783685.1 Pseudomonadota bacterium
CTGGAAGGGCGACGTCGGCCTGATCGGCGAGTTCGCTCAGCGCATCACCGGCTCCAGCGACCTCTACGAGCACAGCGGCAGAAAACCCTACGCCAGCGTCAATTTCATCACCGCCCACGACGGCTTCACGCTGCACGACCTGGTCAGCTACAACGACAAGCACAACGAGGCGAACCTGGAGGACAACCGCGACGGCGCCGACAACAACCTGTCCTGGAACTGCGGCGTCGAGGGGGAAAGCGCCGACCCGGTCATCAGGAAGCTGCGCGCCCGGCAGAAGCGCAACCTGCTCGCCACCCTGCTGTTCTCCCAGGGCGTGCCGATGCTGGTCGCCGGCGACGAACTGGGCCGGACCCAGGGCGGCAACAACAACGCCTACTGCCAGGACAACGAGACCAGCTGGGTGGACTGGGAACTATCGGCCGAAGACCATGAACTGTTCGCCTTCGCACAGCGGCTGATCGCGCTGCGCCGCGCCCACCCGGTGTTCCGGCGCCGTCACTTTCTTCAGGGGCGCGAGATCCACGGCACCGGCATCAAGGACATCCACTGGCTGAAACCGGACGGCACCGAGATGAGCGACCAGGAATGGAACCACGAATTCGCCCGCTGCCTGGGCGTCTATCTCGCCGGCTGGGCGCTGGAAGAACGCGACCGGCGCGGCCGGCCGATCAAGGACGACAATTTTCTGTTGCTGTTCAACGCGCACCACGAGGAGATCCGCTTCCTGTTGCCGGAACCGTGCCCCGGCTGCCGATGGCAGGCGCTGGTGGACACCCATTACGCCGCCGGCCTGGTCAGCGACGGGCGCTTTTCGGGACTGGACGCCTATCCGATACAGGGCCGCTCGCTGGTCCTGCTGGTGCAACTCGACGGTCAAGATGAGGCCGCCTCGCGTGACGCCACCGGGAAGATCGGGGCATGGGAGAAGACATGAACGAGGCGCTCCAGCGTCTGGCGGACCTGTGCGGCATCAGCCCGGACTACCACGACATATGGGGCAATCGCCACACCGTCTCCGATCTCACCCGGCGCCGTCTGCTCGCGGCCATGCACCTGCCGGTCGAGGGCGACCTCGCGGCGCTCGTCCTGGAATTAGAAAACCGCGACTGGTTGAGGCCGCTCGCGCCGGCAATGGTGGTCAAGGCCCAGGCGGAGCCGCAGCGGATAGAAGTGACGCTGCCTGCGGCCCTGCTGCAACGGAGCTTCGAGTGGGCGCTGACGCTGGAGAACGGCGAATGTCAGAACGGCGGTTTCATCCCCGCCGATCTCGAAGCGGTGGCCGAGCGCAGCGTGGCCGGCACCTCGTACCAGCGCCGACGCCTGACGCTGCCGCTGCCGCTGTCCACCGGCTACCACCGCTTCGAGCTGGGCGGGCTCGGCCAGGAGCCCGAGATCCGGGCGCGGATGCGCTTGATCGTCGCCCCGAACGAGTGCTACCAGCCGCCGGCATTGCGCGAGGGGAGACGAATCTGGGGTCCGGCGGTGCAGCTCTACGGCCTGCGCTCGCAGCGCAACTGGGGCATCGGCGACTTCACCGATCTCAAGATGCTGCTCGATCTCGCCGCCGAGGCCGGCGCCGGCATCGTCGGCGTCAATCCCTTGCACGCGCTATTCCCCGACCAGCCCGGGCAGTTCAGTCCCTACAGTCCGTCGAGCCGGCTGTTCGTCAATATCCTCTATCTCGACGTCGCGGCGATTCCCGATTTCCGGGAACGGGATCTCGATGCCGATCCTGATTTTCTGGCCAGTCTGCGTCGCCTGCGCGAATGCGAACTGGTCGATTACGAGGCGGTCTCGGCGCTGAAACTGGCAGCGCTCGATCTCGCCTATCGGCACTTCCGCGACTATCACCTGGCAACGGCAACCGATCGCGGCCTCGCCTTCCGCCGCTTCTGCGCCGAGGCAGGGGACGCTCTGGCCAGCCACGCGCTGTTCGAGGCGCTGCAAGCGCACTTCCGCGCGCGGGATGCCGCGGTGTGGGGCTGGCCGGCCTGGCCGCCGGAATACCATGACCCGCATGGGCCGGCGGTAGCTGCTTTCGCCCGAACGCACGCCGTCGAGACGGACTTCTATGCCTACCTGCAATGGCAGGCGGAGCTGCAACTGGCCGGTGCCGGAGAACGCTCCCGGGGGCTAGGCCTGGGCGTCGGCCTGTATCAGGATCTCGCGGTGGGAGCGAGTCCGGGCGGCGCCGAGACCTGGGCCAGCCAGGACGTCTATGCGGGGGGAGCGCACGCCGGCGCGCCGCCCGACGACTTCAACCTGCACGGTCAGGACTGGGGTCTGCCGCCCTTCGTGCCGCACCGCCTGCGCGATGCCGCCTACGCCCCGTTCATCGCTACGCTGCGCGCCAACATGCGCCATTGCGGCGCGCTGCGCATCGACCACGTGATGAACTTGACCCGCCTGTTCTGGGTGCCGGCGGGCGCATCAGCGGCCGAGGGCGCATACGTTTCCTATCCGCTCGACGACCTGCTCGGCATCCTGGCGCTGGAGAGCCAGCGCAACCGCTGCCTGGTCATCGGCGAGGATCTGGGCACCGTGCCCGACGGCCTGCGTCCGAGACTCAAAGCCATGGGCGTGCTCTCCTACCGGCCGCTGTTTTTCGCGCGCGATGACAATGGCGACTTCCAGCCCCCGGCCCATTTTCCTGATCAGGCGCTAGTCTGCATCGGCACCCACGATCTGCCGACCTTGCGCGGCTTCTGGCTAGGGCACGACCTCGCGGCCCGCGCCGCGCTCGGCCTGTTTCCCTCGGAGGAACTGCGGACTTCGCTGCTGGCGGCTCGGACTCGGGACCGTCCCCGGCTGCTGCAGGCGCTGGCTCGGGAACACCTGCTGCCCGAGGGCATGAGCACCGATCCGGACACGCTGCCCGACATCACGTTCGAACTCGCCGTCGCGGTGCACCGCTATCTCGCGCGCAGCCCTGCCGGCGTCATGGCGGTGCAGCCCGAGGACGTCTTCGGCGTGATCGAACAGGCGAACCTGCCGGGCAGCATCAATGAGCATCCGAACTGGCGCCGCAAGCTGCCGCTGGAACTGGAGCGCTGGCGCGGAGACCAGCGCTTCGGCGATCTGGGCGAGGCGCTGCGTCGCGAGCGCGGCGATCAGCCGTTGCGGTAAATCCAGCCTGCCCGCAGCAAGCACTTCTCGACCTCGACGGCGAGCAAGACCACGGACGACAGCACCAGGCAGGCGGCGAGTTCGCCCGCCGAGAGCGGCTCGGTCTTGAACCAGGCATTGAACAGCGGCAGGTAGATCGTCGCCAACTGCAGCAGGACGGTGAACGCCACCGCGGCCAGCAGTCGCGGATTGGAAGCGATGCCGATGGCGAACAGCGATTCCCGCTCGCTGCGGATCGCCATGACGTGGCCGAGCTGGGAGAGCGTCAGCACCGTGAACACCATCGTCTGCCAGTGCGCCGACCCGTTGTGGTGCGCCCAGGCCTGGGTGCCGAGGGTCACCCCGGCCATCAGCAATCCCGCCCAGACGATGTGCTGCCACATGCCGCGGGCGAACACGCTCTCGTCGGGCGGCCGCGGCGGGCGGCGCATCACGTCCCGCTCCGCCGGTTCGCCGGCCAGCGCCAGACCGGGCAGGCCATCGGTGACCAGGTTGATCCAGAGGATGTGGATGGGCAGGAGCGGAATCGGCAGGCCGAGAAAAGGCGCGAGGAAGATCGTCCAGATCTCCGCGGCGTTGGTGCTCATCGCGTACTTGATGAAGCGGCGGATGTTGTCGTAGATGCGCCGCCCCTCGCGCACGGCGTGCACCAGGGTGGCGAAGTTGTCGTCGGCGAGCACCATGTGCGCCGCCTCGCGCGCCACGTCGGTGCCGCCCCGGCCCATGGCGACGCCGATGTCGGCGCGCTTCAGGGCCGGCGCGTCATTCACTCCGTCGCCGGTCATCGCGACGATCTCGCCGGCGCGCTGCAGCGCCGCGACGATGCGGATCTTCTGCGCCGGATCGACTCGGGCATACACCCGCACCTCCTTCACCCGTGCGGCGAACTCCGGGTCGGAGAGCGCCGCGAGTTCGGTCCCGGTCACGACGGCGCCGCCGTCATCGACGATGCCCAGACGCCGCGCGATGGCGCGGGCCGTGGCCGGATGATCGCCGGTGATCATCACCGGCACGATGCCCGCGCGCCGGCACTCGGCCACGGCACCAGCGGCCTCCGCCCGGG
>JAJXTQ010000219.1 GCA_021783685.1 Pseudomonadota bacterium
GGACTACCATTGAGACGTTGAAGGGATCGAACATGGCCAGAATGCACAATCCGCCGTATCCCGGCGCAACCCTGCGCGAGGACGTGCTGCCCGCACTCGGGTTGACCGTGACCCAGGCGGCCGTGGAACTGGGCATCAACCGCGTGACGCTGTCGCGGGTATTGAACGGCAAGGCCGGCATCAGCGTCGATCTTGCCTTGCGTTTAGAAGCGTGGCTGGACGGTCCGAGCGCGGAGAGCTGGCTGAAAGGCCAGCTAGCCTATGATCTCTGGCAGGCCGAGCAACACCGCCGGCCCAAGGTGGCCGTTCGCCACGCGGCCAACGCGTAGGGAAAAAGTATGGGAAAAGGGGCCAGGCGCAAAAAAACGCTATTGTGAGTTGCCCAGCCTGCAGATGAAACTGGTGCAGGCATGGATTGAGTTGCACAAGGATGAATGTGGCCGATTGGCATTTGGCAAGTACGGGTCAAATACCATTCAAGATCGGGCCGTTGCGTCGTGGAGGCGGCAATGACTCCGGCGTTATCAAGGCCGTGACAGTGGTTGATTTGGGTTCGTCCGATTTTCGCGGAGAAAATGGCCACGACGACGAAAGTCCTGCGGGAGCGTGGGCGTGTCAGTCAGGGGCTTCCTGCGGTCGTCGGGCTGAACTGACCTACGGTGGCGCGAGGAATTGCCAAGCGCCAAGTGTGCTGCGGGTGCTACACGACAGCATGGATCTGCCACGTCACTTCGGATGATGACAGAGGATTGCGAGAGACCGGCTGCTGGTGAAAAAAGTCGAATATGACGGTACTTGTCCATGGGCCGGCATCGGGCTTGTGCATTTGCGATCAGGGCTGCTAGAGTGGTGCCGTCACTACCGGAGGAGCCAAAATGAAAACCGTCAAACAACTGCTGGCAATGAAGAACGGCGGCTTGCGCACCATCACCTCCGCCACGCACGTCTTCGAGGCGCTGAAACTGATGGCGGCGCACGACATCGGCGCCCTGCTGGTCGTCGATGAGGGGCGGCTGGTGGGCATCATGTCGGAGCGGGATTACGCGCGCAAGGTCGCGCTGCTCGGCAAATCCTCGTCCGACATCTCGGTGGCCGAGATCATGACCGCCAAGGTGACCAGCGTGCGCCCCGAGCAGACGGTGGACGAGTGCATGCAACTGATGACCGAGGGGCGCTTCCGCCACCTGCCGGTGCTCGACCACGGCAAGCTCACCGGCATCCTCTCGATCGGCGACCTGGTCAAGGAGGTGATCGCCGATCAGGCGGCCGTCATCCAGCACCTGGAGACCTACATCCAGACCTGAGCGCGGCGCCCGGAGGCGATCAGATGATGCACGCGCGGGCGCACGGCTTCCCTTTTCTCGCCGGCAACAGTTTTCTCGGCGTGCCGCGCGGCGACGCCGGCCGCCCATATGCGGTGGCCGGCATCCCCTTCGACGGCGCGGTGACCAACCGCCCCGGCGCGCGCTTCGCGCCCGAGGCGATCCGCCGCGCCAGCCAGATGCTCTGCGACGGCATTCATCCGCACTTCGATTTGAGTCCCGTCGCTTTCCTGACCGACCTGGGCGACCTGCCGCTGCCCAACACCGGCATCGAGGCGGCGCGCACCGAGTTGCAGCGCCTGGCGCTTGAGGCGCTCGGCAGCCACTACGTCTGCTGGCTGGGCGGCGACCACTCGGTGACCCTGTCACTGCTGCGCGCCCAGCGCGAGCGACACGGCCGGCCGCTGGCGCTGGTGCACTTCGACGCCCATTGCGACACCTGGACCGATCACTTCGGCGAGCCCTCGGGGCACGGCACCTGGACCTACGAAGCGCTCCAGGAGGGGCTGGTGATTCCGGAGGCGACGGTGCAGATCGGCATCCGCTCCTCCGGCCTCCGGGAGGCGCGGGAGTACGTCAATGACGTCGGCGGCCGGGTGTTCACGGCGCGCGAGCTGCGCGGCCGGGAGAGCCCCGAGCAACTGGCGCCGATGCTGGCCGAGATCCGTCGGCGCATCGCGGCCGCCGGCAATCCGCCGACCTATCTGAGCCTGGACATCGACTGCCTGGACCCGGCCTTCGCTCCCGGCACCGGCACGCCGGAACCGGGCGGCCTCAGCACCAACCAGGTGCTGACCGTGCTCGAAGAACTGCACGACCTGCCCTGGGCCGGCATGGACTGCGTCGAGGTGTCGCCGCCCTACGACCACGCCGAACTGAGCAGCAGCGCCGCCGCGATCTTCGTCTGGACGCACCTGTGCGGGCTGCTGGCGGCGTCGCCGCGCAGACTGTGACCGGCGGGGACGCCCGTTAGCGGAGCCTTGTCGAGCGCCGCTGTTTTCGCGCGCCCGACTTTTGACGATAATATCGGGCTGATTTGAGCCACAAGTGACTCACAAGCGACCCACAAGCGACCCACGAGCCCGGAGGAACCCCATGTCGGATAGCACCTTGAAGCCGCATCGCCGTCTGCTGCGCTGCCTGTTCGCCGCACTCTGCCTGGCGGGCAGCGCCGCGCACGCGTTCGCCGCCGATGCCAAGGTTCTCAACATCTACAACTGGTCGAACTACATCGGCGACGACACCATCGCGAATTTCGAGAAGGAGACCGGCATCAAGGTGCGCTACGACACCTTCGACGGCAACGAGAACCTCCTCGCCAAGCTGATCGCGGGCAGGAGCGGCTACGACATCGTGGTGCCCTCCGCCAACTGGGCCAAGATCGAGATCGGCGGCGGCCTGTTCGCCAAGCTCGACAAGAGCAAGATCACCACCTACGGCAATCTCTCCCCCTACGTGATGAAGCAGCTGGCGACCCTCGATCCGGGCAACCAGTACCTCGTCCCGTGGATGTGGGGCATCACCACGCTGGGCATCAACGTCGACAAGCTGAAGGCGGCGCTCGGCAATCTGCCGATGCCGGCCAACGACTGGGACCTGCTGTTCAATCCCGTGTATGCCAACCGGGCGAAGTCCTGCGGCATCTCGGTGCTCGATACCGGCGACGAGATCTTCCCGGCCGCGCTGCGCTATATCGGCAAGCCGCCCTTCAGCAAGAACCCGGCAGACTACCAGGCGGCGGCCAAGATGCTGGCGAAGATCCGCCCGGACATCGCGCAGTTCTCCTCCTCCGGCTACATCAACGATCTGGCCAGCGGCTCGCTGTGCCTGGTGCTCGGCTGGAACGGCGACATCAGCATCGCCGCGCGCCGGGCGGAGCAGGCCAGGAACGGCAACCACATCAAGGTGCTGTTGCCCAAGACCGGCGCCGTGCTGTTCTTCGACACCATGGCCATCCCGGTCGATGCGCCGCACCCGGACAATGCCTACAAGTTCATCAGTTACATCTACCGGCCCGAGGTCAATGCCGGCCTGGTGAACAAGGTCTTCTACGCCAATCCGGTGCCCGCCGCGATGAAATACATCCGGCCCGAGATCCGCGCCGACAAGACGGTGTTCATGACGCCGAAAGAACTGGCCCGGATGGTGCCGCCCGAAGCGGTGAGCAACGACATCCGGCGCGTCCGCACCCGCCTGTTTACGACCTTCAAGACCGGTCTGTGATCATGCCGCAGACGAACCAGGCGTCGCTCCGGGAGAGCGGGGCTGCGCACCGGAATGCCGCTGCCGGGGACGCGGCCTTCGTCCGCATCGATCAATTGAGCAAGCGCTTCGACGAGGTGGCCGCGGTCGACGGCGTCTCCATCGACATCAGGAAGGGCGAGATCTTCGCGCTGCTCGGCTCCTCCGGTTGCGGCAAGTCCACGCTGCTGCGGATGCTGGCGGGCTTCGAGACGCCGACGGCCGGCAGCATCCGGCTCGAAGGCGCGGAGATCTCGGCGCTGCCGCCCTACGAGCGGCCGATCAACATGATGTTCCAGTCCTACGCGCTGTTCCCCCACCTCACGGTGTTCGAGAACGTCGCCTTCGGCCTCAAGCGCGACAAGATGCCCAGGGAGCGGATCGCCGAGACCGTCGAGGCGATGCTGGGCATCGTTCAGTTGAAGCCCTACGCCAAGCGCAAGCCGCACCAGCTCTCCGGCGGCCAGCAGCAGCGCGTCGCGCTGGCGCGCTGCCTGGCCAAGCGGCCGAAGCTGCTGCTGCTCGACGAACCGCTGGGCGCCCTGGACCGCAAGCTGCGCGAGCAGACGCAGTTCGAGCTGCACAACATCATCAAGA
>JAJXTQ010000220.1 GCA_021783685.1 Pseudomonadota bacterium
CGGCGGCGATCCCCCGGCCGCTCTGCGCGAAGCGGGCGCGGCGTTTTTCGAGATGGCGGCACGGTTGTTCGATGTCCATGGCACCGATGCCAAGGCGTGGACCGCCGCATTGCGCGAGCAGTCCGGCCGCGGCGGCAAGGCGCTGTTCATCCCGCTGCGCCTCGCCCTGACGGGCCTGGAACATGGCCCGGAGCTGCGCGATCTGCTGGCCTTGATGCCGGCCCCCATCGTCTCCGGACGGCTGGCCGCCGCCAGCCGGCTGGCCGCAACCGATACGCTTTCATAAGGACCGTCCATGAGCGCGCTCGCCATCCACAACAGCCTGACCGGTACCCGGACGGCGTTCCGGCCGTTGCACCCGGGGCGGGTCGGCATGTACGTCTGCGGCATGACGGTCTATGACTACTGCCATCTCGGCCATGCCCGGGTCCTGGTGGTGTTCGACGTGGTGGCCCGGTATCTGCGGCATCTGGGTTTCGAGCTGACCTATGTGCGCAACATCACCGATATCGACGACAAGATCATCCGCCGCGCCGCCGAGAACGGCGAGTCCATCGGGGCGCTCACGGAACGCTTCATTCGCGCCATGGACGAGGACGCCGCGGCGCTCGGCGTGCTGCCGCCCGATCATCAGCCGCGCGCGACCGCCCACATCGCCGATATCCTCGCCATGATCCAGACCCTCATCGACAAGGGCTACGCCTATGTCGGGACGAGCGGGGATGTGCTCTACGACGTGA
Organism: Pseudomonadota bacterium; assembly: GCA_021783685.1. The sequence goes on from JAJXTQ010000220.1 coordinate 741, forward strand.
GCCGCTTCGCGCCCTACGGGAAGCTCTCCAGGCGGCGGCCGGAGGATCTGCTCGCCGGCGCGCGGGTCGAGATCGATGCGGGCAAGGACGATCCGCTCGATTTCGTGCTCTGGAAACCGGCCAAGCCCGGCGAGCCGGCCTGGGACTCGCCGTGGGGACCGGGGCGTCCCGGCTGGCACATCGAATGCTCGGCCATGGCGACGCACTGCCTGGGCGCGCATTTCGACCTGCACGGCGGCGGCATGGATCTCCAGTTCCCGCACCACGAAAACGAGATCGCGCAGAGCGAAGCCGCTACCGGCGAACCCTTCGTCGAGACCTGGATGCATGTCGGCTTCGTTCAGGTGGGCGAGGAGAAGATGGCCAAGTCGCTTGGCAACTTCACCACCATCCGCGCGGTGCTGGAGCGCTACGCCGGCGAGGTCCTGCGCTTTTTCATCCTCGGCAGCCACTACCGCAGCCCGCTGGTCTACACCGAGACGACGCTGGACGCGGCGCGCGAGGGGCTGGACCGGCTCTATCTCAGTCTGCGCGGCCTGCCGGCCGTCACGACCGCGGCAACCGGTTCCTTCGCGGCGTCCTTCACCGACGCCATGAATGACGATTTCAACACCGCAAAGGCGCTGGCCGTGCTTTTCGAGATGGCCCGGGAAATCAATCGGTTGCGCGAAACCGATCCGGCGCAGGCGGCGGCACTGGGCGCGGGTCTGCGCACGCTGGGCGGCGTGCTGGGCTTGTTGCAAACCCCCGTCGAGGCCTATTTCCAAGGCGCGGTGACGGCGAACGGGGGGCTCGACGCCGCTGCCATCGACGCGCTGATCGCGGCGCGGCGCGAGGCCCGTGCCCGCCGCGACTGGGCCGAGGCCGATCGCATCCGCGATGAGCTGACGCAACAAGGCGTTGTGCTCGAAGACGGCGCGGCCGGGACGGTCTGGCGGCGCGGCTGAGGCGCCCGGCCGGCTGCACCAAACCAATTCTCGGTACCGACCGCATCGGTGGGCATCTCCGGACCATCGATCAGATCTCCCCACTTAAGTAAACGATAATAATTATCGTTGACTGACTCAAATCACAAACGTTATCATCCCGCCGTGGCCATGAAGGACGGCGCAGGGGCGATTCCCGAAACCGTCGGAACCGCGCGCGAGAACCCGGTCCTCTCAAGGGGCATGGGAACTGCGTCGCCGGCGTGGCGTGTCAGGCGCGCGAGGGGCGAGGTCCATCGCTCGGGGTTTCGTCGATCGGGAGGCACCATGACACGGGACAAGACCGCGACCCATCGCCCGGACGGCCCTCCGGCGCCGCCGCCGCGGGAGGTGCGGGCCGAGGCGCTGTTCGGCGGCGCCCGGGAAGTGCGTATCCATCACGCCGGCGAGATTTACCGCCTGCAATTGACCGCCGCCGGCAAGCTCTTGCTGACCAAATAGCTTTTCCAACCATAGTCCCGCCAGCCAAAGGGTTCACCGAGTAGCCAGCCCCATCCGGCCCACAGGTCCGGGCCTGCATCTATTCGCGAGGAACCTGCATGAACAAGGCCGAAACCACATCTTCCACCTGCACCACGCTGTCGCTGGCCCTCGCGGCCCTGTGTCCCTGCGTGGCTGCGGCTGCGCCAGCCGACGCCGTTCTGCCGGAGGTGGAGGTTCAGGGCGCCGCACCCGCGGACGCGTTCCAAAGCGACCGGTCCAGCACCGCCACGCGCACCGACACGCCGCTGCGCGACATCCCCCAGTCGGTGACCGTGGTGCCGGAAGCCCTGATGGAAGCGCAGGCGGCGTTCAATCTGCGCGATGCCCTGCGCAACGTGCCCGGCCTGACCCTGGCGGCGGGCGAGGGTGGGCGCACCGGCGATTCCATCACCCTGCGGGGTTTTTCCGCCAACTCGGATACCTATCTCGATGGGGTGAAGGACAACGGTCAGTATTTCCGGGACACCTTCTTCATCGAAGGCGTGGACGTCCTCAAAGGACCTTCGTCGATGCTGTTCGGACGCGGCAGCACGGGCGGCGTGATCAATTTGCTGTCCAAGCAGGCGCATCCCGGCCAGTCGGCCGAGGCCGATCTCAGTCTCGGCAGTTACGATCTGCGGCGCGCCACGGTGGACGGCAACTTCGGCACGGAAGAGCTGGCCGGGCGGGTCAGCGCGCTGTATCACGATGCCGACAGCTTCCGCGATGAAAATTTCCTCGAGCGCCAGGCCATCGCGCCCACCGGCCGGCTGAAGCTGGGCAGCGACAGCTCGCTCACGCTGTCCGGTCTGTATCAGCGCGAGGATTCCGTGTTCGACTATGGCGTGCCCATGTTCCGGGGGCGACCCGCCGACGTCGATCGCGACACCTTTTACGGCTTCTCCGATGACCGGTTCCAGGAATTCGACGTCGCCGTGACGACGGCCACCCTGGACATCGGCCTCAGCGACGCCCTGCGCCTGCGCAACACCACCCGCTACGGCGACTATCAGCGCGACTACCGCACCCATCTCTTCGGCGATGTGACCGATCTCGGCCCTGATTCGACCGTCGCGCGCACCCAGGCGCTGCGGGCGAGCGGCCAGCAGAACCTGATCAACCAGACCGATCTCGTCCTGAAGGGCAACTGGCTCGGCTACGCGCACACGCTGCTGTTCGGCGCGGAGCTGGCGCGTGAGGACTACGATTTCCGCAGCAAGAACTCGACCGACGTGGCCGCGATCTCGATCTTCGATCCCGTGTCGGCGGCGAGCGTCGGCGCCGGGCGCGCCAATGATCTGGACGGCACGCTCGCGACCGATCGCGACACGCAGGCCACCACCCGCGCGCTCTACCTCCAGGAACAGTTGGCGCTGGATGCGCAGTGGAAGCTGGTCGGGGGCGTGCGTTTCGATCGCTTCGAGGCCGATTTCGATGATCGGCTGACCCGTGAGGCGTTTTCCCAGACCACCGATTTCTGGAGCCCGCGCGCCGGCGTCGTCTGGCAGCCGACGGAGCTTGCTTCCTGGTACGCCAGCGTCGGGCGCGCGTTCAACCCCTCTGCCGAGACCTTCACGCTCAGCGCCGCAACCCAGGATCTCTCGCCGGAGGAGTCGACCAACTACGAGGTCGGCACCCGCCACGAACTGGCGGGCGGGCGCATGGGTCTGGCCGCCGCGCTGTTCCGGCTGGACAAGGACAAGGCGCGCACGCCCGATCCCAACGATCCCAGCCTGACGGTGCTGGCGGGTCAGCAGGTCACCAATGGCCTGGAAGTCGAACTGACCGGCCAGATCACGGAGACGGTGAGCGCCTTTGCCAGCGTGGCCTGGCTGGATGCCGAGATCGCCGAATCGAACGCCCTGCAGGACGGTGTGCCGATCGAGGGCAACCGGCCGCCCAATGTGGCCCGCCAGCAGGGCGTGGTCTGGGCGGACTGGGCCTTCGCGCCGCAGTGGATGCTGGGCGGCG
>JAJXTQ010000221.1 GCA_021783685.1 Pseudomonadota bacterium
CCGGCCCCGGCGGCATCCTCGGGCACCTCATCGGCGATCCGCTGGCCCACGCGTTCGGCCTGGCTGGCGCGACGCTGCTCCTGTTCGCGGTGTTCCTCGTCGGCGTGACCCTGGCGACCGGGTTGTCCTGGTTCGCGGTCATGGATCGGACGGGACGCCTGGCCATCGTGGTCGCGGGCTGGGTGCGCGAGCACCTTCGGCGCACACCCGAGGTATTGGCCGCCCGCAATCAACGCATCGAGCGCGAGGAAGTGCGGCGCATCGAGACGCGACGCAGGGCCGAGCGGGAGCCGGTCCGCATCGAGGCGCCGCCGGCGGCCGTCGTCCAGAAGAGCGAACGGGCGGTGCGCGAAAACCAGATCCCGTTGTTCACGGGGCCGGCGACCCCCGGGCAGTTGCCCCCGCTGTCGCTGCTGGACGATCCCCAGCCGAGCACCGGCAAGGGGTGGTCGCAGGAGATGCTGAAGGTGCTTTCCGAGCAACTGACCGCGAAGCTCCGCGACTTCCGCATCGAGGCCAGCGTCGTCAGCGTGTTCCCGGGTCCGGTGATCACGCGCTTCGAGATGGAGCCCGCCGCGGGCGTGCGTGGCAGCCAGATCTCCAGCCTCGACAAGGACATCGCGCGCGGCCTTTCGGTGCAGAGCGTGCGTGTCGTCGACGTGATCCCCGGCAAGAGCGTGATCGGCATCGAGATTCCCAACGCGCACCGCGAAACGGTCTACCTCTCGGAGATCCTGCGCTCCAAGGAATACGACACGCTGAAGTCGCCGCTGGCCCTCGCCCTCGGCAAGGACATCGGCGGCCGCCCGACCGTGGTCGACCTCGCGCGCATGCCGCACCTGCTGGTCGCGGGAACCACCGGCTCCGGCAAGTCGGTGGCCCTCAACGCCATGGTGCTGAGCCTGCTGTACAAGGCGCCGCCCAGCGATGCGCGCATGATCATGATCGACCCGAAGATGCTGGAGCTCTCGGTTTACCAGGGCATCCCGCACCTGCTGGCGCCGGTGGTGACCGACATGAAGGAGGCGGCCAATGCCCTGCGCTGGTGCGTGGGCGAGATGGAGCGCCGCTACAAGCTGATGTCGGCGCTGGGGGTGCGCAACCTCGCGGGTTTCAACAAGCGCGTGCGCGAGGAACAGGCCAAGGGCAAGCCGCTGCTCGATCCGCTTTTCCGGCCCGACGCCAGCGACCCGAACGCCAAGGCGCCGGAACTGCAGTCGATGTACTCGATCGTCGTGATCATCGACGAGTTCGCCGACATGATGATGATCGTCGGCAAGAAGGTCGAAGAACTGATCGCGCGGCTCGCGCAGAAGGCGCGCGCGGCCGGGGTGCATCTGGTGCTGGCGACGCAGCGGCCGTCGGTGGACGTGATCACGGGCCTCATCAAGGCCAACATCCCGACCCGCATCGCGTTCCAGGTTTCCAGCAAGATCGATTCGCGCACCATCCTCGACCAGTCCGGCGCCGAGACGCTGCTGGGCCACGGCGACATGCTCTACCTGCCGCCGGGCACGGCGATGCCGGAGCGCGTGCACGGCGCCTTCGTCGACGATGCCGAGGTCCACCGCGTGGTGGAGTGGCTGCGCGCGCAGGGGCGCCCGGACTACATCGACGGCGTCCTGGAGGAAGTGCAGGTGCTCGGCGATGGCAAGATCATCAACGAGTCGGGACTGCCCGAGGATGCCGACGGCGATGCCGGCAGCGACAATGCGCTGTTCGACAAGGCGGTCGACATCGTCGTGCGCAGCCGGCGCGCCTCGATTTCCGGGGTGCAGCGGCACCTTCGCATCGGCTACAACCGCGCCGCCCGGCTGATCGAGATGATGGAGCAGCAGGGCATCATCAGCCCCCCCGAACACAATGGCAATCGCACGGTGCTGGCCCCGGCGCCCCGCGAATGAGTCGCCGTTCGGCCGCCGTGCAGCCGCGCTCGGCGATGCTGGATGGATCCCCCGGTTTTCATCCCAGGTTTCCCATGCGTATCCCAACCTCCCGATACCGCCTGACCGCATCGCTGGCCCTGGCGCTGGCGTTCGTCGTGGCGCCGCTCGCGCGGGCCGCCACCACGGCCAGGGCCCAGCTCGATGCCTTCTCCGCCGGACTCAAGTCCGTCAGCGCCGATTTCAGCCAGCAGTCGATCCATGGCAATGGCGATCCCGGTCGCAGCGCCAGCGGCGTGCTCGAGCTGGCGGCGCCGCGACTGTTCCGCTGGCAGGTCGAGCAGCCCTACCACCAGCTCATCGTGGCGGACGGCCAGCGCGTTTGGGTGTACGACCCCGAGCTGCAGCAGGTCACCGTCCGCAAGCAGTCGAGCGCCGAGGCGCACAGCCCGCTCAACGTCCTCACCGACCTCCGATTGCTGGACACCCAGTTCACCGTCGCCGAGGCGGGCACCCATGACGGCCTGGCCTGGCTGAAGCTGGTCCCGCGCAGCGATGCCGCCGAGTTCAAGTTTGCGGAGCTGGGATTCGCCCACGACGCGTTGATGACCATGGTGTTCGAGGACCAGCTCGGCGATCGCACGACGATCCGCTTCAGCCACTGGCAGCGCAACGCGGCGCTGCCGGCGGGGACCTTCCATTTCACGCCGCCGCCGGGTGCCGACGTGATCGGCGATGTGCCGGCGACCGAGGCCTATCCCCTCAAGAACTGACCCCGGTGCGCAGGGTGGGTCGGTGAGTGCCACCTTCCGACGCGCGGCCGCCGCTGGCGCGGGAGCAAGCTTGCCGGGTAGACGCGCAGCCCGCTTGCTCTATCCTAGCGCGCGGATTCGTGGAGGTCTTTTCGCATGATGCGCACGCCTGTTCGCGGCCTGTTTCCGCGCCGGTTGCTTCCCCGAAACCGGTCGGTGACGCGGTCCGCGGGACGCACCGCCAGTTGCCCGGAGAGCAGCGTCCGATGCCTCGCTCGGGCCGCCTTCGTCCTGCTGGTCGCCGTGGGATCGTGTTCGGCGCCGGTGCTTGCCGCATCCAAGACGATCTCCGAGGCCTGCGCGGCCGGTGCCAGCGACCAATTTCCGGCGAATGCGGTGCCGGGCATCGACGCGTTCGAGCGGGCGATCGATGCATGGCATCACCACCGGGTCCACGAGGCGATCCACAGCTTCAAGCTTGCGGCATTCTGGGGCGAGAAGGTCGCCGAGTACGATTTGGGGCTGATGTATTGGCAGGGGAAGGCGATCCCGCAAAATCGGCCGCTGGCAGTTGCCTGGCTCGCCTTGGCCGACCAGCGCCACAACAGCGATCGCATCAATGGATCCCTGCAGTATGCCTACGCCCAGCTCGATGGTTCCGAGCGGCACAAGGCGGCGGCCGATTTCGGCCAATTGGCCGGGACCTACGGCGATGGCGCAGCACTGACCCGGGCGCGCGATGCCTGGCGCCGAGTTGCCCGATCCTCGACGGGCTCGAGACTCGGCGCGAGCGACGAGCTCAGCGGAGGTTCGGGCGTCCGCGAGAGGTATCTCAGCTGCAACCGCTACTGGCCCTATCCCATCCGGGAAAATCTGGCCGGCAAGCAGGCTCCGCACGCCCGGGGCAGTTGATGCGCGGGAGCCTGGTCGTGGGATTTGCTTCGCGGTTCCAGGCCGGGGAGGTGCTGTCCCTGGTTGCATGACGGGATGGCATCGAGCGCATCGATCGCCGGTGAAGGCTGCAGGGTTGCAGTCCGCATCCGCGGCTATCATCGTCGGATGCCGCGCAAGCCCGATCCGCCGCCGCCACCGTCGTCCGAGAGCCTGGCGCTCCAGCCGCTGGCCGAGCGCATGCGGCCGCAACGCCTCGACCAGGTGGTGGGGCAGCGGCGGCTGCTGGCGCCGGAGGCGCCCTTGCGGAAGGCCCTGGAGGCGGGGCGCGTGCATTCGATGGTCCTGTGGGGACCGCCCGGCTGCGGCAAGACCACCCTCGCGCGGCTGGTCGCACGTTACGCGGATGCGGCGTTCATCGCGCTCTCCGCGGTCCTGACGGGCGTCGCCGACGTTCGTGCGGCGCTGGCCGAAGCCCGGGTGCGCTATGACCAGGGGTTGCGCAGCGTGCTGTTCGTGGACGAGGTGCACCGCTTCAACAAGGCGCAGCAGGATGCCTTCCTGCCGGCGATCGAGAGTGGCGTGATCGTGTTCATCGGCGCGACCACCGAAAACCCCTCGTTCGAACTGAAC
>JAJXTQ010000222.1 GCA_021783685.1 Pseudomonadota bacterium
GCCGACCATCCTCACGGGCATGCGCATTTCCATGGGCATTGCCTGGCTGGTGATCGTGGCGGCGGAGATGCTGGTGGGCGGCACCGGCATCGGCTACTACGTCTGGAACGAGTGGAACAACCTGGCGCTGCCCAGCATGCTGTTCGCGATTTTCCTGATCGGCCTGGTCGGCATGCTGCTGGACCTGTCCTTCGCGCGTCTGCAGCGTGCGGTGACCTACGCGGAGTGATGCCATGAGCCCGGCCTTTGTGCGCGTCGAAGATCTGTGCAAGCGCTATCCGGATGCCAGGGGGCGCCTGGGCGAAGCGGTGTTCGAGCATGTCCATTTTGAAATCGAGCGCGGTGAATTCGTCGCCGTGCTCGGTCATTCGGGCTGCGGCAAGACGACCATCCTCAACATCCTCGCCGGCCTGGAGCAGGCCTCCTCCGGCGTGGTGCTGATGGAAGGGCACGAGGTGTCGGGGCCCTCGCTGGACCGCGGCGTGGTGTTCCAGGGCCACGCGCTGATGCCTTGGCGCACGGTGCTGGGCAACGTCGCCTTCGCGGTGCAGTCGCGCTGGCCGCGGTGGACGCGCGAGCAGGTGCGCGAGCACAGCATGCGGCAACTGGAGATGGTCGGCATGGCGGGCGCCGCGGACAAGAAGCCGCATCAGTTGTCCGGCGGCATGAAGCAGCGCGTGGGCATCGCGCGGGCCTTCGCGATCCAGCCCAAGATGTTGCTGCTCGACGAGCCCTTCGGTGCGCTGGACGCGCTGACCCGCGGCACCATCCAGGATGAGTTGCTGCGCATCGTGCAAGCCACGCGGCAGACGGTGTTCATGATCACTCACGACGTGGACGAGGCGATCCTGCTGGCCGACCGCATCGTGCTGATGAGCAACAGCCCGCTGGCCAGGATCGCCGAGATCGTCGAGATCACCATGCCACGCGAGCGCACGCGCGCCGGGATGCACCACGACCCGCAGTACTACCGTATCCGCAACCACCTGGTGGACTTCCTCGTGAACCGATCCAGGGGCTATGCGGCCGATGGGGAACTCGCCGTGCTGCACGACCCGCGCCAACCGCCCGTCGTGCGTCCGGGGCTTGCCGTCGAAGAGGCCCACGAGGAGCCTGGCAACGGCGATGTACCGCGTCTGCGGCAGGTCATCAATCTGTAGTTCTCACCCAGCAAGGAGCCAGACTATGAATCGAAACGATGTGACGGAAATGATCGTCGCGGCGAAGATCAGCAAGGGCCTCAAGTGGGCCGACGTTGCGGCCAGGATCGGCCTTTCCAAGGAGTGGGTCACGGCCGGATGCCTGGGCCAGATGACCTTCGACGCCAGCCAGGCGGCCATCCTGGGGGAGGTGTTTGACCTTCCGGAGCAGGCCGTGGCGCTGCTGCAGCAGGTTCCCTACAAGGGCTCGCTGCCGACGGCCGTTCCCACCGATCCGCTGATCTACCGCTTCTACGAACTGGTCAACGTGTACGGGAGCACGTTCAAGGCCCTGATCCATGAGGAATTCGGCGACGGCATCATGTCCGCCATCGACTTCCGCATGGATCTGCAGCGCGAGGCGGACCCGAAGGGCGACCGCGTGAACATCGTGATGTCGGGCAAGTTCCTGCCCTACAAGACCTATTGATCGGCGCGTGCTTGCCCGATCCTTCCAACCCGGAGATTTTCATGCTTGCTGATACGAAGACCGAAACCCAGTATCTGCGCCCGATCGACCGCGAGGGCCTGCTCAAGTTCGCCCAGGCGGGACGGGACAACCCCGAGCGCAAGGGCACGAACAAGGTGCATACGGTGATGCAGGGCCAGTTCCGCTCCTGGAGTTTCGTGGGCACGCACAATCCGGTCGTGGTCGACGAGCCATTGCACCTCTTCGGCGAGAACACCGCGCCCGCGCCCGGCGAGATCGCGTTGTCCGCGCTGGGCGGCTGCCTGTCGGTGGGCATCACCGCGGTGGCGACCGAGCGGCAGGTGCGGCTGTCTCGCCTGGAGATCTTTCTGGAGGCGGACATCGGCAACTCGGCGGCGTGGGGTGCCGGAGGCGCGGACCGCAAGCCGGCGCAGATGGGGTTTCAGGAAATCCGCGTGAAGGTTATCGTCGAGGGCGACGCCTCGCGCGAGGAACTCGACGACATCGTACAGACCGCCAACTACTACTCGCCGGTGGCCAACACCATGCGCAATCCGGTGCCATTCACCATCGCAAGGGCGCAGGCGGCCTGAGCACCTTGCCGGCGCGCCGGGCCTTCCCACTCCTGCATGTGCCCATGACTCGGCGCATCGTCATCATCGGCAGCGGCATGGCGGGCATCTCCCTGGCGCGCGAGTTGCGCAGGCTCGACAACCAGGCCGAGGTGGTGTTGCTGAGCCGCGAGCCCGGCGACTTCTATTCCAAGCCCGCGCTGTCCAACGCGCTGGCCGGCGGGAAGTCCGCCGCGGCGCTGGTGCTCACCCCGGCGGCCAGGCTGGCGCAGGATCTGGGCGTGCGCATCGTCGGCCATACGGAGGTCGAGGCCGTCGACACGGCCGCGAAGACAGTGCACGCGACGGCCGGCTCATTCGCCTACGACGCGCTGGTGCTGGCCGTGGGCGCCAGCCAGCGCCGGCTGCCGATGGCCGCGGAGGCGGCGGGCTCCATGCTGTCCGTCAACAACCTGGCCGATTACGCCCTCTTCCGCGAGCGCCTGCAGGGCGCGCGGCGTGTCGCCATCATCGGCGCGGGACTGATCGGATGCGAATTCGCCAACGACCTATGCCTGGCGGGCATCGAGGTCGACGTCCACGACGTGGCCGCCCAGCCGCTCGGCCGCCTGCTTCCCGCGGAGGCCGCAGCCATGTTCCGGCGGCGCCTCGAGGCGGCCGGAGTGCGCTTTCACCTCGGCACGAGCGTGGTGCGAATCGATCCGGCGGAACCGGGCCATGTGCTGAGCACCAGCACGGGAACTTCCGCGCGCTACGACCTCGTGCTTTGCGCGATCGGGCTGCAGCCGAACATCGGCCTCGCCCGCGACGCGGGACTGGACACGGGCACCGGCATTCGAACCGATCGCTGGCTTCGAAGCTCGGCGGCGGAGGTCTATGCGCTGGGTGACTGCGCGGAAGTGGAGGGTCTCGTGCTGCCCTACGTGCTCCCGATCACGCATGGCGCCAAGGCGCTTGCCCGAACCCTGACCGACGAGCCCACGCCCGTGCAGTACCCAGCCATGCCGGTGGTCGTGAAGACGCCCGCGTGCCCGGCCGTCATCTGCCCCCCATCGCAGCCAGGTGGCGCATGGTCCGTGGCGCTCGATGGCGACGGCTTGAGAGCCATTCATCTCGGCGCGGACGGCGAGACTACGGATGGCTTCGTTCTGCTGGGAAGCGCCGTGAAGGAGCGCATGTCCTTGGCGGCGCGGGTGCCCGGGCCGCTGGCCGGTACCGTGTTGCCCATGCTCTAGGTGCTCCCAGGGCCTGGGCCAAGGATTCAGCGCCGCGACAGGCCCAGCGTGAGCGTGCGCGCCTAGCAGCGCGAGGCCGCCGCCGCACCTTCCATGCGCCGACATTGGGCATCACGCACCACGGGCGTGCCGAGGCCTCGCTCTGTGGCGCCTGGCGGTGGGCGTGCCCCGCTCCGCCCGGCCCCGCCACAGCCTGTGTTTGCACGCGCTTGCAGAGCGCGAGGCACGTCGCCCGACGGCGGTGGCACGACGTTTGCGTCAACCCTTGCATCAAAAACCGGGAAACCCTGTCCTGGTTTTGATCCACGGGAGTCCTGCCATGAAGCTTCGTTTCTTCCGCACCCCGCGCGTCTACGCAGGCCTGGCCTGTGCGGCCGCGGCCCTGGGCAGCGCGCACGCCGACGAGGTGGTGCGCTTCGGCGTGCAGCCGGCGACCCAGCCCATCTACATCGCGCGCGCGGCCGGCCTGCTCGCGCCCATCGAATCGCGCTTCCACGTCAAGATCCGCTTCTACAACTTCTCCTACGGCGCCCCCGAGAACCAGGCGATGGCCGCAGGCGACCTCGACCTCGCCTCGGCCGGCATGGGTCCCGCGGTAGTGGCCGCGGCGCGTCTGCCGGCCGAGCTGCTGGCCATCACCATCCTCGAACAGACCGCGATCATCGTGCCCGCGGCATCGCCCATCCAT
>JAJXTQ010000223.1 GCA_021783685.1 Pseudomonadota bacterium
GGCATGTGGCCTGACATACGCCTGCGTCGCGCCGCCTGCCCGCAAATGGTTTCCCGACCGCCCGGGGTTCGCCGTCTCTACCGCGGTAACGGGCTTTGGCCTGGCCTCCCTGGTGGTCGCGCCGATCAAGTCTGAGTACCTGATCGAGGCCTTCGGTATCGAGGGCACCTTCCTCGTCATCGGAGGGTTAACCCTGTTGGTATCGCTTGGGGCGGCCCGGATGCTGAAAGAGCCGCCCGACGGATGGAAACCTGCGGGCTGGGGTCTTTCACACACGGCAGTTGAGACTATCCCGCTGAAACAGGCGCTCGCCCCGGGTGAGGTCGTGCGCACCACGTTGTTCTGGATGATCTGGCTGACCATGGGCTCGGTGGTTTCCGGCGGTCTTATGACGATCGGCCTGATTCCTGCTTACGGTCACTCGATCGGGCTGTCGTCGGCGGAGGCCGCGCTTGCGATCTCCGTATTCGCAGCCTTCAACGGCTTCGGCCGGCCGCTGGCGGGCTTCCTGGCTGACCGCTACGGTGTCATGCCCGTGATGATCCCGACCTACGTCCTCCAGGCGGCGACCTTGTTGCTTTTCACCGTGTTTGCTGTGAGCTTGCCGGCGTTGTATCTTGCCTCGGCGCTGTTGGGTTGGGGATTCGCGGTCACCCTGGGCCTGTTCCCGGTGCTGACCGCGAACGCTTTCGGGGTCAAGCACCTGGGGGCAAACTACGGCTTGGTGTTCACCGCTTTCGGGCTCGGCGCGGTCGCGCCGGTGGCGGGGTCCTGGATCTATGCCACCGGCGGCAGTTATGCGCCGGCCTTTGTTGCTGCGGGCGTGCAGGCCAGCGTCGGGCTGCTCTTGTGTATCTTTATCGCCTGCATGAAGCGAACTGAAGACTGCGGTTGACGAAGGTACAATCGAACGTCTGATTGCCGGGATGACTCCATGAACGAAAAAGTAAACACCACCGCCGCGGTCGCCACCGATCCGCTGATGGGCTTCCTGGATCGCGTCATCCGGCTGGCCGCGCGCGTGCTGGCGGTAATCATGGTGCTGGTGATCGTCTGGGGCGTGGCCGACGTGGTTTACGTGCTCTGGCAGCGCCTGATGGCGCCGCCGTTCATGCTGCTGGAGATCAGCGACATCCTCGCCACTTTCGGCGCATTCATGGCGGTGCTGATCGCCATCGAGATTTATCACAACATCGTTCTTTACGTGCATGAGCGTCACAATTTTCGCCTTGCTGTGGAAATCGTACTCGTCACGGCGTTGATGGCCATTGCCCGCAAGGTGATCATTCTCGACTTCGGGGAAGTCAGCCCGGAATACGTATATGGCACGGCCGCCATCACGTTCGCGCTGGTCATCGGCTACTACCTGATCGTGGTGCGCGCCAGCGCCCGTCGCGCCGTCCCGGATTCAAATCCACCGCACGGCACGCCATGACGGTAGTGAAAGAACATCGCGCACGGCGGAACGCGACAAGGCGGCGCAGGCGCAGCCATGACGACGTCGGGCTGGGTGCGCTCTTGGACAGCAATCTGTTCACCGGCCTGACTGTCGTTGGCGTGTCCGCCGCTACCCCCCCCAGGCACCGACCGCGAGATGGCCGTGGCGCTGGGCTTCGGCATGCTGATCGTGCTGCTTCCTGCCGCGCGCCCCTGCAAATACGTTGAACAGAAAGACTGAACGCGAATGAAACTGACTTTTCTCGGCGCGGCACGCGAAGTCACCGGCTCCAGTTATCTGGTGGAGGCCGATGGCGTGCGTTTTCTGGTGGACTGCGGCATGTTTCAGGGCGGGCGCGAGGCACGGGATAAAAACCGTCTGGCGTTCAGCTTCGATCCGGAGTCGATCGACTTTGTGTTGCTGACTCACGCGCATATCGACCATTCCGGGCTGCTTCCCCGCTTGGTGGCGCTTGGGTTTCGCGGCGCAATTCATGCCACGCATGCCACTTGCGATCTGCTGGCGGTCATGCTGCCCGACTCGGCGCATATTCAGGAAAAAGAGGCGGAACACGCAAATTACCGGCGCTTCAAATTCAGCAGGCCGCCACGCGGCGGATGGCGCAACGAGGCCGCGCCGCTATACACCGTGGAACAGGCGCGCGCTTGCCTGAAACACCTCAAACCGGTGGACTACGATCTGGAGATTGCGCCGCACCCTGCCGTGCGCTGCGCGTTCCGCGATGCCGGACACATTCTGGGATCGGCGATTGCCGAGGTGTGGGCGGGCGAAGGAAAAGCCCGCCGCAAGATCGTGTTTTCCGGCGACCTTGGGCAGCCGTCGCGGCCCTTGGTGCGCGACCCCGCGCCGATTGCCGGGGCGGATTATCTGGTGGTCGAATCGACCTACGGCAACCGCCTGCACAAAAGTCGCGAGGCGACGGAGGACGAGCTGGTGCTGGCGGTTAACGACACCCTGAAAAAAGGCGGCAACCTCATCATTCCGGCGTTTGCGGTGGGGCGCACCCAGGATATTTTGTATCTGCTGGCCGACCTGTCCCGGCAGGGACGCATCCCCAAATTGACCGTGTTCGTCGATTCGCCGATGGCGACTGCCGCCACCGAAATCACTTTCAAGCACATGCGGGAGCTGGACGCGGAAACCCACAGCCTGGTGGGCAAGCACGGCGGCGCGGCGCATTTTCAAAAACTCAATTTCGTCGAAGATGTCGAGGAATCCAAGGCGCTCCACAAGATCAAGGGAGGCGCCGTGATTATTTCGGCCAGCGGCATGTGCGATGCGGGGCGCATCAAATTCCACCTGCAAACGCATCTGCCGCGCCACGCATCCACCATCCTCATCACAGGATTTCAGGCGGCCGGCACGCTGGGGCGCAAGCTGGTGGATGGCGCCAGGCGGGTGCGACTGCTCGGTGAAGACGTGGCCGTCAAGGCTGATTTGTACACCCTGGGCGGCTTGTCCGCGCACGCCGACCGCGATGCGCTACTGAACTGGCTCGGTCATTTTCAAACCCCGCCCAAACACACTTTTGTGGTGCATGGCGAAGCGGAAACGGCAAGCGGATTTGCCGCGCTCATCAGCGAAAAGCCCGGCTGGTCAGCCATGGCTCCGGAGGCCGGGCAAAGCGTCATTATCTCCTGAGGCTGAAATGGAACTGGGACAATTGGAAGCAAATAAAAGCAGCGCATGGCATACCCTCACGATAGCGGCGGCGGTTGCGGCGCAAGGGGTCGATCCTGCACGGGGTCTGACTGACGCCGAAGCGACAACCCGTCTCGCCCGCTTCGGCGAAAACCGCCTGGCCGAGCCGCCGCCGCGCCCGCTCTGGCGTGGCCTGTTCGATCAGTTCAAGAGTATGCTGGTCATTACCTTGCTGGTCGCCGCAGCCATCGCCGCGCTGATCGGCGACTTCAAGAGCGTGGCGGTGATCCTGATCGTGGTGTGCTTCAACGCCGTGCTCGGCTTCTGGCAGGAGTACCGCGCCGAAAAAACGCTGGCGGCGCTGAAAAAAATGCTCGCGCCGATGGCGCGCGTGCGCCGCGCCGGGCGGGTCGAAGAAATCGAAGCCAGCGCGATCGCCCCTGGCGACGTGGTGCTGCTCGAGGCCGGCGACCGGGTGCCGGCCGACGGTCGCCTGCTGGCGGCGCACAACGTCGAAGTCGACGAGTCCGCCCTGACCGGCGAGTCGCACACCGTGGGCAAGGACGCGGCCTTTGTGGCGGCGCTGGCGGCTCCGCAGGGCGACCGCCTCAACATGGCGTACATGAACACGGGCGTCACGCGCGGGCGCGCCGAACTGCTCGTCACCGGGACCGGCATGGGTACCGAGATGGGCCGCCTGGCCGACATGCTGGCGCAAGCCGAGACCAGCGCCACCCCGTTGCAGAGGCAGATCGACGGCCTGGCGCGCCGCCTGGTGCTGATCGCCGGCATCGTGGTCGCGGTGATCTTCGTGCTCGGCATGTGGCGCGGCGACGAACTGGCCGACCTGCTGCTGACCTCGCTGGCGCTGGCGGTGGCCGCCACCCCCGACGGCCTGCCGGCGGTGCTGACAGTGACGCTGGCGCTGGGCATGTTTGCGATGGCGCGGCACCGCGCCATCGTCAAGCGCATGACGGCGGTCGAGACGCTGGGCTGCACCACCGTGATCTGCTCCGACAAGAC
>JAJXTQ010000224.1 GCA_021783685.1 Pseudomonadota bacterium
TCGAAAGCACCGTGCGCTGGCGGTGGCTGACCATCGATGGCGCCGAACGCGACACCCAATACGCCCGCGGCGCCTTTGCCGCCTTCAGCAACCTGCTGCGGCGCTATCCGGACAGCCCTTACGCGGTCGACGCCCGCCAGCGCATGCTGTTCCTGAAAGATCGCGTCGCCCGGCATGACCTGGCGGTCGCGCGCTACTATCTGAAACGCGGTACCTACGTCGCCGCCGCCAACCGTGCCCAGGACGTCCTGGCCGAGTTTTCGGGTACCGATGCCGTCGTTCCCGCACTGGACATCCTGATCGAGTCCTACCAGGCACTGGGACTCTCGGATATGGAACAGCAGATGCGCGCCCTGCGCGCGCAAAGCGCCGGCTGAGACCGGTTTTTCCATGGACCGGTGGAGTGGTGATGTGGGATTTTTTTGAAACCATCCGCCGCCGACACTCCGTCAGGCGCTACCGCAGCGGGCAAGCGGTTTCCCGTGAGCAGCTCCATGCCATTCTTGAGGTTGCCTGCGCGGCGCCCTCCGCGGGGGATCTGCAATCCTATCGCATCGCCATCGCCACCGCTCCCGAGCAACGGCTGGCGTTGCAGGCTGCCGCCGGCAATCAGGCTTTTCTGACCGAGGCGCCCGCCTGCCTGGTGTTTTGCGCCGATCCCACGCGCGCCCAAAGCCGCTATGGCGAGCGAGGAGCCGTGCTCTACGCGCTCCAGGACGCCACCATTGCCGCGAGTTACGCCCAACTCGCGGCCGTCGCGGCGGGTCTTGCCAGCGCCTGGGTCGGGGATTTCGATGAGGATGCGGTGCGGGCCGCATTGAATGTGCCTGCGGAACTGCGCCCAATCGCGCTGATCGCCATCGGCACGGCAGACGAAGTGCCGGAAGAGACGCCGCGTCGCCCACTCAGGGATATTCTGCTTTAAACCCCGGTGAAGGCGGGGGACGACGCGGTCTCCAACAAGCAAAATCAAGGAGGAGATGACCCATGCAACCACGCCGCGCACTGCCACTGGCGATCGCCGCCTACGTCTTTTCCATGCTCAGCCTGGTCGGGCTGATCGTGTTCATGCACGACCTCTGGCTGCCCTGGACGGCGGGCAGCGGCGCGTTGAAAGGCAGTTGGAGCCGAACGATCGCCATCGATCTAGGGCTCATCGTGCTGTTCGGATTGCAGCACAGCATCATGGTCAGGCCGGCCTTCAAGCGGCGCTGGACGCGCATTGTTCCGGAGCACCTGGAGCGCAGCGCCTACATCGTCGCATCAGGCGTGGCGCTGATCGTGCTCATGGCCTGCTGGCAGCCCATGCCGGGCGTGCTCTGGCACATCACCTGGCAGCCCTTCGTCACCGTGTGTCTGGTGCTGCTCGGCCTCGGCGGCATCATCGCCGTGTGGTCGACCTTCCTCACCGACCACTTCGAACTGTTTGGCCTGCGCCAGGCTTATCTATACGACAAGGGCCTCCCCCATACGCCCGTGCCGTTCAAGATGGGCATCCTCTATCGCTACGTGCGTCATCCCATGATGTTCGGCATGCTGCTGCTGTTCTGGATCACGCCTTACATGACCGTCGGTCACCTGTTCCTTGCCGCAGCGCTGACCGCCTACATCCTGATCGGCGTGCATTACGAGGAACGCGACCTGATGCGGCATCTGGGCTCGGACTACGTGCGTTACCGGGAAACCACGCCGATGCTGGTTCCCCGTTTCGTCCATTCACAGCCGTTGCCACAGCATTGACCTCAGGGAAGCGGGCGCGAGGATTTTCGAATCCGGCTCAAAACAGGTATGCTAGCGGCCCTTCAAAGCCGGTGTAGCTCAGTCGGTAGAGCAGCTGATTCGTAACCAGCAGGTCGGAGGTTCGATTCCTCTCGCCGGCACCAAGACAATGCAAAAGGCCACCCCTGGGGTGGCCTTTTTTTGCTCGGGCACGCCGCGCCGGCTCGGGAAAGCGCCGGGGATCAGCCCAACCGGGGGAAACGTTCGGCAATGGCGTCGCCGGTAAAACGCGCGATCCAGCCGTCGGGGTTGTTGAACAACCGGATGGCGGTAAAACGCGGGCGGTCGCCCATGTCGAACCAGTGCCGGGTGCCGGCCGGCACGCTGATCAGATCACCTTTCGTGCACAGCACGGCATGGACCCGCTCGTCCAGATGCAGGCAGAACAAGCCGGCGCCCTCGACGAAAAAGCGCACCTCGTCCTCACCGTGGGTGTGTTCACTGAGGAACTTCTGCCGCAAGGCAACGCGGTCCGGATGATCCGGATACATGTTGACCACGTCCACGCTCTGATAGCCGGCCTCCGCGACGAGACGATCGATCTCGGGGCGATAGGCGGCCAGAATGTCCGCCTCCTCCGCCCGCTCCGCGAGCGGCGCCGTGGCGGCCCAGCGCCGGAACAGGACGCCGGCTTCGGCCAGGGTGCGGCGGATGGTTTCTCCATCCTCCGTCTCCAGTATCGGCTGGGCGGGGTCGGCGGCGGCATAGACCGTCAGGCGGCTCATGGCGCGATCTCCTGCAGTTGCGGAATGTGATGAAAATCCCGGGCGAGGGGGTGTTCGCTCGTCGTCTCGCCGCCCCGGGCCAGCAGACAGGTCGCAAGCCCCGCAGTTCGCGCCGCGTCGAGTTCGGCCTCGATGTCGGAGAGAAACAGGATTCTCTCGGGCGCGATCGCGATGGCCGCAGCAATGTGACGATAGCTGTCGGCCGCGCGCTTGGCGCCGATGCGGGTGTCGAAATACCCGCTGAAGAGCCCCGTCAGATCGCCGTGGTCGCTGTGACCGAACAGCAAGCGCTGGGCCTCTTCAGACCCGGAGGAGTAGACATAGAGCCGCAAGCCGGCCGCGTGCCAGCGGCGCAGGCCGACGACCGCATCGGGATAGACGTGGCCGGTGAAATCGCCACGTTGATAGCCTTCGCGCCAGATCCAGCCCTGCAGCGTCTTCAGGGGCGTGAGCTTGAGATCCAGTTTGATCCATTCCAGCAGCTGGTCCACGACTTCGGCCTCGCTCGCCTCGGGCCGCCCGCTCTGGATCGCGACATCCCGCAACAGCGCCTGGAGGGCCGGCTCGGCGCGATGGGCCGCGACATGGGCCGGCAGCGCGCGCGCCGCATAGGGAAACAGCACCCGATGCACGAAGCCGATGTCGGTGGTGGTGCCTTCGATGTCCGTGACGACGGCCTCGATCCTCATCGGCGTCCCTCCAGCAAGCGCTCCTGGAGCATGCAGTTCAGCAGAAATTCCCAACCTTCCACGTGGCGTCGCGCCTCGGCCACCGACGCGCCCCAGGCATAGAGGCCATGACCGCGCACCAGCAGCCCATACGGCAGGCCATCCGGCTCCCAGCGCCGGCTGAGCGCGTCTGCCAGCGTCGGGATGTCCTGGGTATTCTCGAACAGCGGCAGGGCCAGCGGCGTCTCGTGGGTGGTCTGGCCACGGATGGCCTTTTGCATCTCATAGCCGACAAAGACGAGGCGCTCGGCCTCGCTGCACCGCGAAAGCACGGTCGCCGGCACGGAATGGGTATGCAGGACGCAGCCGATGCGGTCATCCTGCCGGTAGAGTCGCTGGTGCAACGCGGCCTCGGCCGAAGGCGCCGGTGGCGTCGTCGGCAGCGCTCCGGAAACGGGCACGCGGACGAAGTCGGCGGGCGTCAAGGCGCGCTTGTCACAACCCGAGGCCGTGATGAAAAACCACTCGGCGCCAGCGCGCACGGAAAAGTTGCCGCCCGTGGCCGGGGACAGGCCCTCGGCCGCCAGCGCGGCGACGGTCGGGATAAGCGCATCAAGCGTCTCGGCAAAGCCCATGGCGCCGCTCCGGCGGATCCTGCAAGGCCCGTGATGATACCGCAGCGACAGGTGCGCGTCGTCGATGCGGGCGTGACATCGGCGCGCGCGCCGTGGGGTAGAATCGCGCCTTCGCTCCCCACCGCGAGATGATCATGCGCATCGGCACCCCGCTCACTCCGTCGGCCACCCGCGTGATGCTGCTCGGCGCGGGCGAACTGGGCAAGGAAGTCATCATCGCGCTGCAGCGACTGGGGGTCGAGGTGATCGCCGTGGATCGCTACGCGGATGCGCCGGGCCATGCCCTCGCCCACCGCGCCCATG